>JAUIIU010000029.1 GCA_030431695.1 Bacteroidia bacterium
CCTGTAATTTATCACTTCCTTTATCTCCGTTCTTGCAACTGGTCACCAACAGTACGGTTAACAATATGTAGAATATTCGTTTCATTTGTGTCTATTTCGGTATTCTGTAACTAACTCCTGCACTAAGCAGGATGTCCTGACCCTTGTTGATCCCGCTACCCACCGTTGCGTCCAATTGAAGATCGTTAGAAAGCAGGTAGGTTAAGCCGGCATCCCAGTAATGATTTGCACTACTGTTTTCGGGGAAATCCCCATAAACTTCAGCATAGAAACCAATTCTGTTAGAGAAACTGTGACCATATGAGAAGGAATACAGGTAGTTTGCCTCCGGTGAATCATTACCCCATGATGCACCCAGGTTGTATCCAATACCGGAATCCTCACTTAGCGTATGGGAAGCCGCTACCCTGAAGTCGACTCCTGTTGTCTCGGGACGGTAGTCGGATCCAGCCGTGAACGGCAGATAAATATGTCCCACCATCGCAACTTCGGGAATAAATCCCTTTTCTTCTGTTACCTGAACCTTAATCCCTGCAAGCAAGGGAGAAAAACCACTTGATATATTATCCAATTCCATTCCGTTTATCGTTGTGCGTCCCTCCTCGAAATTCCAGCCCAGTCGGAATTCGAAATTATCTAAAATACCATAGCGCAGCAGTGTGGTATTATATGCAAGGGTCTCTTCTTTCACTCCATCTTCTTCGCCGGAAACGTAGAAAGCCCCTACTTCAATTTGCAGAGCGCCTTTACGAACAGTGCTTGAGGCCTCTGTAACATCGGGACGGTCTGTGACAAGAGGCTCAACAACCTCAATATCCTCCTGCGCAGCAGACCCAATAGGTGCGAGTAGACTGGTTATCACTATAGCTATTCGCAAGAAAGCGATCTCAGTTAGTTTGTACATATAGATTCTCAGCAATTTTTTTAGAAATGAAAAATTGGTCGCGTCCTACTTGTATCACCATGGAGCCATCGAAAAATTCCTTCCCGAGAACCGTAACTTTGGTCCCGATAGTGATCTTCTTTTTGTCCAGGTACTGAAGAAAATCGCTGCTGGATTCCTTTACACCCACGCAAACGCCACGTTGTTTCTTATCCAGTTCGGAGAGCAATTTCTTCTCCGTACGTTTAACATTTCCGTGCTGATCGGGTATGGGGTCGCCATGAGGATCGAAATCCGGGTTTCCTAAAAATTGGTCCAGCTTTGCAATGAGCTTTTCAGATTGCACGTGTTCCAGTTGTTCGGCAATCTCGTGCACCTCATCCCAGTGAAAGTCCAGTTTTTCCACAAGAAATACTTCCCACAGCCTGTGTTTACGAATTACATTTGCCGCAGTTTTCCGTCCCTCAGACGTGAGCAAAACTCCTTTATATCGCTTATAGGACAGTAATTTCTTATCGGCCAGTTTCCGCATCATATCGGTAACCGAAGAAGGCTTAGTAGCCATGCGTTCAGCAATGGCGTTTGTACTTACCTCCCCTTTAGTTTCCTGTTCGAGGTGATAGATAGCCTTCAGGTAATTTTCTTCTGCCAACGAATACATATCGGCAAAGGTAAATAAATATTTTTATTTACAGTACAAATATTTTTAGTCTTATCTAAATATTAGATTTTATTTAGGCAATAATATACTTGTGTAACCCAGTTGATGTAGAATAGATAAGCCGAGCATTACGGCTATTTTTTTCGGCTGTCAAAAGCACACGGGCAAAAACGCATACTCCCGATTCCGTAATTTCAACGCCCTTGCTAATACCTTACCATCGATTCCATGTAAGCCATCCTAGCAAACAGCCAAAACTGAGGCGTTATTCCTCTTCGGACTTCGGTTTCTTCTTTACCACTTTAGTAAGGGTTTTCAGAAAACCGTCTCCATCCTTTTTATCAATCTTTACATCCTCTTTTGGCCTTAGAGGGTCTTTATTATTGTCCTGCTTCATTGTCAAAATTAATTTCCTTTTGTTCGGGTATATAAGGAATTTCTTCTACTCGTATAAAGCTAGATGCTAAAGCGTAGTCCTCAGTATTATTTGTGTATAAGCGTTCACACCCATTTGCAATTGCAATAGCCGCTATCATTGTGTCATACTTCAGCCTTCTTTTTCCTAATTGTAACTTAATTTCTTCATATTGAGGCATCGACTGGTACTGAGCCAACATCTTACTACAAATTAAAGCTGCTCTTTCATCGAATGGCGCAACAATAAATCTCTTTGTAATTTTCTGAATCACATTCGCACGTTGCTCCTCATCTAAAACCCAAGTTAATTCAGTCAAAATTGGTGCGGGTATAATGATTCTCTTTTTAGCTTTATATAAATAATCGATGAAAGCGACAGTCTTAGGTATCATGTGCTCCTGTCCCTGAGATGCTTCTTTTTTAAGCCCCCAAATCAATACATCGCTATCTAAGCAAACTAAATCGGTTCTTTTCTTCAATCTCTTAAAAGAATATCATTAATGTCATCGTATTTATCAATTTTAGGAGCGAATATATCCCTAAGTTCATCAAAAACCTCCGTGTACGGTTTCTCCTCCATTTCGATTATGTCATTGATCTTAAAATCGAGCAATGAATAGTCGAGTTTGTTCCATGTAGCAACACCTACTAATCCTGATAATGCATAAAGATGATTTGAAATTTTCTTGGCTATTTCTTTGGAGGTATTAACGGTTACGGCCTCGCCGTTAAGGAGCCTTAACCTTACAGAGGGCTTTGAACCTCCTACTCTTTCTATTTCGGCATAAATAGTTGTATGGTCTTTAATTTCAATATCCTGTACTGAAATCCTAGTCTTATCAGTAATTTCAGCAACTTTCGTTCCTTGAACCAAAAATTCAGAATAAACCTCTTTGTTCAAAAGTCTATTCTGAAAATCATTCAATTTTTTTAGTGTCTTATACCCTAGATCCGCAAAATACTCTCCAGATAGACTAGCAAATATCTTATCGGCTATTTCACCAGTTTTTGGTTGTTCGTATTCACAAGTGTATAAAACACACTTCTTTTCAAGAGATACTAAAGAGAAATCAATATCTGATTTGTCAAACTCATCGAATCCGGCCTCATATTTCAATGCATCTTGGAAATCACGCAACAAATAATACATTTCATTCAGGCTGAAATTAGAAGGAACTGCGTTACTTCCTTCTAATTTAATCTGAAACTGTCCCTGTGTATTCTTATCGCCCATTTTGCACCAAACTTTTGTAGGTAATGCGTTTACTTGCGTTCGCCAGACATACATCAAACTTTGAGCCGTCTGTCATTCCTCTGTTATTGTACCTGAAAGTATATTCATTTACATAACGAGAAAGATGCCTGTCACTTACATGGTGGTATATACCGTTAATACCACGCTTCATTAACGACCAGAAATTCTCAATATTATTTGTGTGAATCGCACCATCAACGTACTGTGATGCGGAGTGATTGATAAATTGGTGGTCGTAGTCTTGTGACAAGGTACGATAACTTTTCCATTCATCAGTATACACGGTTGAACCCTTTTCCACCTTAGTCTCGATGATTGGAACAATAGTCTTTGCTTTTGTGTCTGCCACAGGGATAGCGTACACTTTACCGTCTCGCTCCAAGATTCCAAGTACTGGCGTTTTGGTTTTTGCGCTCCGGCCCTGCGCACCTTTAGTTCGTTTTGATTTGTGCTTATTCTTTTCAAGACCTCCAACCCAGCTTTCATCTATTTCCACTTCATTGGAAAATTGAACTGTCCCAGGCTCATAAGCTTCACGAACCCTATGCAACATATAAAACGCAGTCTTTTGAGTAACCTTAATGTCCTTAGCTAGTTGATGAGAAGAAATACCCTTCTTGTGCGCAGAGATCAAATAGATAGCCACAAACCACTTACGCAACGATACTTTACTGTCGTGGAATATAGTACCTACACGAACGCTAAATTGCTTACGGCAAGATGCACACTTCCAGTTCTTGCGCCCAGTAGATAAACGATAGGTTTTTTCATTGGCACAGTAAGGGCATTGCGCTTGTCCATTCCAACGAACCTTTGCTAAATACTCAATGCAAGTTTGTTCATCACTAAAATAATCTAACAACTCAAAAAGGCTATCGAAATCTCTAATATTGGTCTTGTGGTTACACATCGTTTTTTGAACTTTTGATTCTATGAATCAAAGCTACAATTTTAAATCGAAATATGCAAATATTGTAATACATTTTTTGTATATTTGTTGTAAGAAAATTAAGTCATGCCAGAATCAAAAAAGAAGACCGTTAGCTATTCGAAAAGAATGGCTACTAAAAAGCACTTTGTAGTTCTTAAAGGCACTAATGTATTGGGAGTATTTTCAACTTTAAGAGGAGCGTGTAAATTCCTTTCAGATAAGAATTTTCCAAGCTATTGGACTGTTGTTAGATCGGATAACTGGAAGAATGGGCGCAGGGGAATTAAAAGATACATTCCAGAACAAAGTGAATACTCTATTCAACAAGCACCTCATAAATATTCCGCATAGTTTGACTGCATTTCTTTGTATATTGTATTTAAATATACCGGGAGATGAAAACACATCAAGATTACATTAATGAAATGAAGTTATTCGGAGATAACTTTATAAGAACTAATAAAGTTAGGGCAACGCAGGGAAGTAAAGGAAGCTTAAAGGCTTCCATTTCATTCTTTAAGAACTACGACAAGGCATTAAAAAAAGCGAATGATGATCTAGTTTCTAAGGCCAACAGCCTTCTAAAACAAGCTAAATCGAACAAAGAAATAGACCATATAAAGCTTCAAGACGATTTACAAAAGGTTTGCCATGCTAAAGCACTGGCATTTGTTGAATCAGTCAACAAAGCTTTCAAGTAATTCTTTCGGATTTACTTTGATTTCTATTTCTACTCCAAGACTATTTAGTTCCTCAACTATTTCATTGAGTTCAACTAACAATTCCTTAGTTTGCGAAATTTTAGAAATCAAACTATCAGGTATCAATTCCATTCCTTTAAATTTGGGTTACACAAGTATATCATTGCCTTTATTTATTCAACTATAAGTCCATATGCCCCTTTTACCAAATATTCATCGGTAGTATTTAGGCTATCCTTAGCTTTAATTGCCGTACGCCCATTATGGGTTTCAAGCACCTCAACAGGAACAAGATCGAAACTGTAGTTGCTGTTTTCCATTTCCACCAACTTAAGGATAAAGGTATTTTCATTCCTGGAAACAACCGCGGTCTCCGGAAGGCTCATCCTCTTTACAACACCTGTTGTTATGGCTGCTTCAATGAACATCCCAACGGTAAAATTCAGACTGTCCGATTTCTCAAAATGCCCGTGTACCATAGTAGTTCGCTTGACCTCATCAATCTGTGTCCCCACCAGGTGAACATCTCCCACATAGGTCTCCCTGGAGCGCTCCGGGAAATAGAAATCTATGTGCTGTCCTTCTTTCACATCCATAGCGTCTCTTTCAAAAACTTCCAATTCGAGGTGTACATGGTCGCTATTAACCAATCGCATGATCTCGTCCGTGGCCGACACGTAGGACCCTTTATTGACCGAAATCCTGGTAACCGTCCCTGATATCGGTGCGTATATCCCAACGCTGGAAATAATTCGGCCATTGACGACGGCTGCGGGATCGATATTCAATAATCTCAACTGTTTGTCGAGGGTGTTGTACACCGCAAGGTTTCTTTTGTAGTCGGATTCTGCCTTCAGGTAGTTCTTTTGCGAAGTGATCCTTTCGTCATAAAGGGTCTTCTGTCTCTGAAATTCGTTCTCAAGGAATGAAAGCTGTTCCGATGCCTCGAGAAACTCCTGCTGGACCCTGATAAAATCCGGGTTTTCGATCGTTAGCAATCTCTGGCCTTTTTTCACCTTATCGCCAACCAACAATGTTATCTCTTTAATATGTCCACCTGCCATTGCGCTTATCACGGCTTTATTAGAAGGAGGCACATCGATGATGCCCGAGGTACGTATCAGTTTTGGTAAATCCGATTCTGTAATTTTTCCCAGTTCCATTTGCCCGGTTTCAAATTGAGCGGACGTGACAACAATTTCCGCACGGGTATCTTTTTCATTTGTGCCGGAGTTACTGGCAGATCCTTCTTCCTTGTTTTTTCCGCAGGCAACAAACAAGGACACGACCAACACCATATATATTATTCTCTTTAGCATAGCTTATGATTTACAGTGTTAAATAGTTAATTTTTAGTACTACCTGATTGTAGGTATACAGGCTTTTCAAATAGGACAGGGAGATCTCCATGGCGTTTTCCACACTTTGTATGTACTGAAAAAAGTCAAGTTCCCCATTTTGATACCCGGAATTTGCAGCGCGTAATATTTCTTCAGATAAGGAGACTCCTTCATTCCTGTAGTACTGCAAAAGGCCCTCCTGTTTCCGAAGTTCAGTTACAAGCACATCGCGTTTCGCCTCCAGGTCGATCCTAGTCTGAATTCTATCTTCTGCACTTCGATCCCTTGAAATCCTGGCCGACTTAATAAGGGAGGTCTTACCATTGAAAAGAATTGGAAACTTCAAGCCCGCCTGGAAACCCTGGAAGGGCTTCTCGAATGAAGAATTTATACTCGTGAAATACTCCACGGACAGGTCTGGTAACAGCTGCTGCCTCTGTACCTTTAATTTGGCCTCTTCATTCAACTCCCGGTTCTTTGAAAAGGTTATAAATGGATTGCTATCAAGTTCTATATCTGAAACGGACAGTTCGGTTAAAGGTTCTATGTTAACTTTAAAACTTTCCTCGGTTTGTACGATCGCCCGAAGGACGATCATATCTTTCTCTATGTCCTCCTTGATTTGAACAAGTTCTGCCGTGATCTCCTTATACTTGGCTTTTGCCGTAACATTCTCGAGGTAGTTAGACTCCCCTAACTCAAATTTACGCTTCGCAGCATGTGCAAACCTAGCGTACAAGCTATCGAGGGAGGTATAGATCAATTCGCGTTCCTTATGATATAACAGGTCATTGTGTGCATTCATAAGCTCCATCTCCACCTTCCATTGCCTGATGTCATAGCTGCTTTGAGCCATGGCAACATTTGACTTTTCTAGTTCCTTCTTCGCAAAATACACTGTTGGAAAAAGAAAATCCTGTTGAATTCCAACAACTTCCAGTACCTCATCATTATAAGCCAAGTTGTTCTCATCATAGTTGAAATACAGACTGGTCTTATCGAAATCGAATGCGCTTCCAACCATTGCTTCGGCCTCATCTACCCCATGACCCGCCGCTTTCAATCCCTGGTGATTCTCGTAGGCAAGCACTTTTAGTTCTTCAATCGTATACTCCTTTTCTTGGGCAAACCCCCATGTTGAGCACATCAGCACTGCAAAAAAGAAAAGTGATTTCCGATGTATCTTTATGCCTCTCTTTTTCTGAAACATAGAATACAACACAGGGAGTACGATAAGGGTAAGTAAGGTTGAAGTTACAAGCCCCCCGATCACTACAGTGGCCAACGGACGCTGAACCTCGGCCCCTGCACTTGAAGAGACCGCCATCGGAAGGAATCCAAGCGCAGCTGCACTTGCAGTTAACAATACCGCCCTGAGCCTGCTTTTTGCCCCGTGAACGATATATTCATCGTTTTCTTTCATCTTAGTGTCTTTTAAGTGTTTGAATTGTTCAATCAAAACAATACCGTTTAATACAGCTATTCCAAATAACGCGATGAACCCGACACCTGCAGAAATACTAAAGGGCATATCCCGCAACCACAGCAACAACACCCCGCCAACTGCCGACAGCGGGATGGCAGTGAATATCATCAAAGCGTCTTTCATCGAACCAAAAGCGAAATAAAGCATAAGGAAGATCAACAGCAATGAAATAGGGACTGCGACCTTCAGGCGGCTCTTGGCATTTTGCAAGTTCTCAAACTGTCCGCCATATGAGATCGAATAGCCCACAGGCAAGCTTATTTCCGCTTCGATTATTTCCTTCACATCATCTACAACAGACTGCAGGTCCCTGTTTCTAACATTGATCCCAACCACGATTCGGCGCCTGGTATCATCTCTTGATATTTTGGCTGCATCCTTGGTGTATTTTATCTCGGCCAACTCACGTAATGGCACTTTTCCTCCTTTTGGCACATCCACGTAAAGATTCTCCAGGTTCTCTATATCCCGTCGTTTGTCTTCCTTTAAGCGAAGAACAAGATCGAATCTTTTTTCTCCTTCAAAAACATTCCCTAATGATTTACCGGAGAAACCCATGGAGATCATTTCATTCAACTCGGAAACATTAAGTCCGTAACGGGCGATCTTAGACCGATCGTACTTTACGTTCATCTGCGGCAAACCGTCAATTTTTTCCACGGTAATATCCGCTGCTCCCTCTACACCCTGGATTGCCGCTTTGATCTCATTTCCCTTTTTGTTGAGCATGTCCAGGTCCTCACCAAAAATCTTTATAGCTATGTCCGCCCTAACCCCGGTTATCAATTCATTGAATCTCATTTCTATAGGTTGGGTGAATTCGACTTCAATATCCGGAAGAACACTTAAAGCTTCTTTGAACTTATCTGCCAGTTCGTCTTTTGTATCAGCCGAGACCCATTCCTTTTTAGGTTTTAACCGAATAATGACATCACTTTCCTCCATGGACATGGGGTCTGTCGGTACTTCAGCGGCACCTATTCTGCTAACAACCTGCTCGACTTCGGGAAACTCATCTAAAAGAATTCTCTCAATTTTAGTGGTGGTTTCTATTGTCTGGCTCAGTGAGGTTCCGGTTTTCAGAACAGGCTGAATTACAAAATCTCCCTCGTCAAGAGTTGGCACAAATTCCCCGCCCATAGTTGTAAAAAGGAAGATGGCAACCGCCAATATCCCGACGCCAATTCCCAATACCAATTTCTTACTTCTCAATGCCCAGCGAATGGTAGGATCATAGAGGCTATTAAAGAAACTCATGATCCTTACGGAAATATTCTTTTTACCCCTTACCGAAGGCTTCAAAAACAAGGAAGCGGCAACCGGCACATAGGTCAGACACAGCAGCATGGCTCCCAACAGGGCGAAGCTGAACGTAAGAGCCATAGGTTTGAACATTTTACCTTCCACCCCGCTCAGAGAAAGTATCGGGATAAAAACTATTAAGATTATCAACTGCCCGAAGATCGCGGAATTCATCATTTTAGAACTACTCGTCCTGGTGACTTCGTCTATGCTGTTCTGCCTTTCAGCCGAGCTACTCTTATCTGTCTGAACCATTTTTTTTGAGATCTGAAAGGCCGTGAACTCGATGATGATCACTGCTCCGTCAATGATGATCCCAAAATCAATGGCCCCCAAACTCATTAAATTCGCATCTATGCCAAACAAATACATCAACGAGAGTGCGAATAATAAACTCAAGGGTATGACCGAAGCTATAACCAACCCGGATCGCAGATTCCCCAGTAGTAGAACCACAACAAAAATAACGATCAGAGAACCGAGAATCAGGTTCTCCGCAACAGTATAGGTAGTCTTGCCAATAAGTTCACTTCGCTCCAGAAAACCATTGATGTATACCCCTTCGGGAAGCGACTTTGAAATTGAAGCCACTCTGTCGTGTACCGCATTTATCACTTCGTTCGGATTGCCTCCTTTTAACATCATAACCTGGCCCAGTACTTTTTCTCCTTCACCATTACCCGTGATTGCCCCGTAGCGCGTTGCACTTCCGAAGCCAACATCAGCTACATCTCGGATATAGATCGGGAAGCCTTCGATATTCTTTACCACGATGCTCTCAATATCTTCCAGTGAGGAAACCAATCCCTCTCCCCGAATAAAGTACGCCTGGTTCACTTTTTCTATATAGCCACCACCTCCAACATTGTTGTTTCTCTCCAAAGCGGACATGATCTCCTGTACCGTTATATTCATGGCGTTGAGCTTTTCAGTGTAGATCGCAACTTCATACTGCTTTAAATATCCTCCCCAGCTGTTTACTTCTACTACTCCGGGGATACCGGACAACTGCCTTTTAACGATCCAATCCTGGATGGTCCTCAGCTCCATGGCAGTGTACCTGTTCTCGTAACCGGGTTCCACATCGAGTATGTACTGATATATTTCACCCAAGCCTGTTGAGATCGGACCCATTTCGGGCATTCCAAAACCATCGGGGATCTTCTCAGATGCAGACTTAATCTTTTCTGCGATGAGTTGCCGGGGTAAAAAAGTTCCCATATTCTCCTCGAAGACTATCGTTACAACTGAAAGTCCGAATTTAGATATGGATCTAATCTCGACTACCCCCGGTAGGTTTGCCATCTCGAGTTCAACCGGATAGGTGATAAATTGCTCCATATCCCTGGTACCAAGATTCTGAGAAGTAGTAATAACCTGGACCTGGTTATTGGTCACATCCGGCACAGCTCCAATAGGGATCTGGAACAAAGAGAACAGGCCAAAACCAATAATTATAAGTGTGAACAGGAGTACTAAGAATTTGTTCTTAATACTAAAATGAATAATTTTTGAAAGCATAGTTCAAGTAAAACATACCGAAAGGATCGGTGTTGTTAAACAATTCGATTACCACAATTGTAATTATGCTTGTTTAGGTGGCTGAAAAATGCCAGATGGATAAGGTGAGGTATATAAGTCCTTATAAGTAAATTCAGTATTCCGCTCCGTAGAGGATTCTATTCGCATGGGCGAAAACCCTGGGAAAGTATCAATTAGTGTAATTGGGGACTGAGAACATCCACAGTTAGTAAATGGTAGCTCACCGTGCTGACTCTCTTTCTCCTGGTCATCATGGGAATGTTCACCACTCAGATCTCCGTAATGCTTCGATAGAAAGACAATAAAGTTGTCTCCATATTCCTCGGAATGCACCCTGGCGTGTTCAATTAAAACACTAATCTCCTCAGGAGTACCAACGTATGCGCTAGTACTTTGAGACAGGATCAGGAATGTGAAAAGCCAGGAAACCAGTTTTATCATTACACCATAAAATTAGTGATTTCCTGAAAACCATGGGTAACATTGGTTACAATTCCCCGAAACGCACTAAAATCCGCGCTCCTTTTGAAGTTGCTCGTAAGCCTCCTTGACCTTTCTGAATTTCTCTTCAGCTCCTTTTTGATAGGCCTCGTCCATGTGTTGCAACTTGTCCGGATGGTACTTCTTCGCCATTCGGCGGTAGGCCGCTTTTATTTCTGAATCGGTTGCTGTCCGTTCTATCTCAAGAATGGTATAGGCACTGTCGGCACTTTTAAAGAACATCGCCTTAATGCTCTCGAAATCCCTGTGCTGTACACCCAGGTTCACGGAGATCTGGTTGATCACACTCAATTCGGACTCAGTGACATAGCCGTCGGCATTCGCAATGCTGAACAGGAAGTGAACCACCTGCAACCTGGATTCGTAGCGCATCCTTTGCCTCAGCAATGAGCCGATTCGCTGGGCCGAGATCTCCCGTTTCTTGATGACCTCGTTGAACACCCGGAATGTCGCATTTGCCCGTTCCTTTCCGTAGGCCTGGACAAAATACTGCCGAACATAATCAAGCTCCGCCTGTCCTACCGAACCATCCGCCTTGATCACCAGCGATGCCAGCGAAAGGAGGTTAAGTTCGAAATCTGCCGGACTCACCCTGTCCCCACCGGGTTGACGGAACACTTTTTTATAGCTCCCGGAGCTTGAAGAACCCATCATACCGTCGATCATGCTTCCAAGGAGAAAACCAATCACGGCACCAGGAAAACGGTAAAAAACATATCCGATAATTGCAGCAAACCAACGAAACATAGTGGAAATTTCTGTTCTTGATAAAACTCGTCAAAGATAAGTAATCCTGTACTCCCGGTTGTTACAATTATGAGTAGAACCACAACTGTTTTGTGATTTATTTAGGAACTTAATTCCCTATCTTTGCCGTGAATTGTTACATCTTAAATTTACACCTATGTATCCAGAAGAACTTGTAAAACCCATGCGTGAAGATCTAACCAGTATAGGTTTTGCGGAATTGATGACAGCAGCCCAGGTGGAAGAAGCACTTGCAAAGGAAGGCACTACCCTTGTAGTGGTCAATTCGGTTTGCGGATGTGCCGCTGCCAATGCGCGCCCGGGAGCCAGGATTTCGCTTCAAAATGCCAAAACCCCGGATCACCTGGTAACAGTTTTCGCGGGAATGGAAACAGAAGCTGTGGACGCCGCCCGTGCGCAGATGGTACCATTTCCTCCCAGTTCACCTTCTATGGCGTTGTTCAAGGATGGCGAATTGGTTCACATGCTGGAGCGCCACCATATTGAAGGGCGTTCGGCAGATATGATCGCTGAAAACCTGAAGAGCGCATACAACGAATACTGCTGATCTTCAGAAATAATAATCGTAAAGACCGTTCTCAATTCTTGTGAACGGTTTTTTTATTTTTGAAAGGTGAAACTCCTAAGCTACATACTAACGCCTGTCTTCTACCTGTTTTTCGGGCTCTTTTTGCTGCTTTTCGACCCGGTTCAGCGAATCTGCCTGAATGTGTTAGGTTATTCAGCTCATAAGAATAGCGTGGACTATTTCAACTGGCTCGTCTTGCGTTCTCTTCACCTTCTCGGAACTACCTACTCCATTAGCATACCGGAATACCTCCCGGACAACACCCCGGTGATCATCGCTTCCAATCACCAGAGCATGTGGGATATCCCTCCCCTTATCTGGTTCCTTCGGCAACTACACCCCAAGTTCATTTCAAAAAAGGAGCTCGGGAAGAAAATCCCAACCATTTCCTATAATCTCAAATACGGAGGATCCGTATTGATCGACCGCAATAACCCCAAACAGGCGACTTCAGAAATAGAAAAGATCGGTAAGTTCATTCAGCAATACAACCGCGCTGTGGTGATCTTCCCGGAAGGCACGCGAAGCAGGACGGGTGTGCCAAAACCCTTCAAAAGAAAAGGATTACTAACGCTGATCGAAAACGCACCGGATGCCTGGATCCTTCCGGTAAGCATCAGTAATTCCTGGAAGCTTCAGCGGTATGGTATGTTCCCAATACCCATTGGCACACATTTTAAACTAAAAGCACATCCTGCGATAAAGGTGGCCGGCAACGATCCTTCCGAATTGATCGATCGGGTGGAGCGAATCGTTCTTTCTGAAATTGAAACGGCAGCCGTGACAACCCGGGACTAAGGGTTGGTTGCCACCACCGGATAAGAGGCCAGGAAACCAAATGCGAGACCGAAATTCCACCGCACATCCCAGCCTGCCATACTGCGTTCCCTCAGGTAAGCCGTACCTCCAAAAGGTGTAGCCGAAATCGAAAGGTAGAGGTCATCACCGTAGGATTCCACCATTTCTATCCCAACCACGATGTCGTTGTTCACAACTATATTATGATCCTTCAGTGGTATGGTCTCAACTCCTTTTGACTTGGATATGGTGTGATAGATCGACTCGGACAGTAGATTCTTCCCCGGCATATTCTTGCTGCAGTCGTATATATTGACCCGCACCCTGACGCTGTCGGCCTCGTTTCGGATCACGTGAAACCTGAAATTGTGCAAACGAGTCCGCTCTCGGTCGATCCGGATCCGGGTGGCAAGCTCTCCTCCCAGGGCGTCCCTGTCTGTCCAGTACCCCAATTCGCTTAACGAATAGGTCTCACTACCAAGTTTATCGTAGCCACGTTTGCCTGAAAAGATAACTACCGGTTCCAGTTGCGTGGTTTGGGGATCGAGGAAGACCTGCTGATCTTGTCCCTCCAGTTTTCTCCATTGGGAGTAACTCAATCGCTTGGTCTCATAGCCCACGCAGGAAAAGAATAATTCGTATCCCCTGGACGCAAAATCTTTATTCACCTTTAACTCGAATCGTCCTTCTTCCGAACTTACCGTACCTATTCCCTTGCTGTCGAAACCAATATTTACGTATTCAATGGGCAAACCCGTATTGCTATCCACGATGGAAGCTACGATCACAACGGGATCCTGACAAAACAAAACATTCACAAACATCCAGATACTTAGCGATAACAATGTCTTCATGCTGATAATTTTAATACAAGCTATCTAATCCTGTGCCCACGAACCAATACCATTGAGGGAAAAGGCCTTCTCAATTAGAATAATCGCATCTGTGGATCTTTCATCTGAAGATAATGCTGAGGATCAAGCTTTGGCATTCCCCTGCCTTCAAGGTATTTCCTCCTACCCATTGATACGGTGTCTGCTATTTGCTTTGCAATGACCCCATCCCCTCGCATCCGCTTTTCCCATCGGCTGTCATTGAGCTTGCCGCCGTGACATTGTGCAATGAGACTAAGCATCCTGTCCGCCTTATCCGGCATGAGTTTCCGGGCCCAGTCTTCGAATAATAGCGCTATCTGCCCGTTGAGCCGAATTACTGTATGAGCAACGCTAACCGCTCCCAACTCCGCCACCTTTTTGATGACAGGGAGAATCTCATGACTGTTCAGTGAAGGGATCACCGGAGCTATCATTACATTAACAGGTATATTGTTTGCTGAAAGCACCTCAACCGCTTTTAAACGTTGCTTGATAGTTGCCGTCCTTGGTTCCATGAGTCTGCGGGTTTTTTCAGAAAGAGTATTGATCGAGATATGAACGGCGACAAGATTTAGCGTGGCCATTTCTTTCAACAGGTCCAGGTCACGCAGGACAAGGGAATTCTTTGTTATGATCCCGGTTGGGTGCTTGTATTTCAGCATGATTTCCAGGCAGTGCCTTGTTATAAGCAGTTTTCTCTCAACGGGCTGGTAACAATCCGTGTTCCCTGAAAAGACAATAGTGTTGCCCTGCCATGACTTCTTCCGAAGTGTCTCCTCTAACAGTTCCGGGGCATTCTTCTTGACAAGGATATTCTTTTCAAAATCCAATCCGGCCCCATAGCCCCAGTACTCGTGTGAATTTCTCGCATAGCAGTACACACAGCCGTGTTCGCAACCCTGGTATGGGTTGGCCGAATACTCCATTCGGACATCAGGGCTAACTACTTTGTTCACAAAGCTTTTCGGGAAAACATCGATGTAATTGGTTTTTATTGTCTCCGGGTCTTCGCCTTCAGAAATACAATAATTCAGAAAGTCGTCGCGCAACTCGTGACTAAGTTCAAAAAAGCTGTTATGGACACGGCGTTGTGCGCCTCGTCCATTGTGAGATTGAGACATAAAAAATAGCTTTGAAAACTACGTGGAGTACTTCAAAGCTAATGATTAATTGGATTTATTCCTAGTTAAATTGGACTATATCCTATTTTCCGGGGAAATTCGCTTTTCTCTTCTGAAGAAAGGCCTGTGTGCCTTCCTGGAAGTCGGCGGTACCAAAACACTTTCCAAACTGGGTTATCTCTTCATCGTAGCCGTTCTCACCTTCCTCAAAGCCGGCGTTAATCGCCACGATAGCCGCAGCGATTGCCACGGGTGAGTTGTTCATGATCTTTCCGGCCAGTTTTTCCGCTAAGGGGATGAGTTCCTCCTGGGTGGTGACGTAGTTTACGAGTCCGTAATCCAGGGCATTTTCAGCAGAGATCATACCGGCGGTCATTATCATTTCAAAGGCGCGACCTTTACCCACCAGTTGCGGAAGTCGCTGAGTGCCCCCGTAACCAGGGATCACACCAAGGGAAACTTCCGGTAGTCCCATCTTGGCATTGTCACTGGCGATCCTGAAATGCGCCGCCATGGCAAGTTCGAGTCCGCCACCCAACGCAAAGCCATTTACGGCAGCGATCACAGGAGTAGAAAGGTGGGCTACATAGTCGAACAAAAGAGCCTGGCCTTGAGAAGCCAGTTCGGAACCCTGGGACACCGAATAATCGGCAAATTCACTGATATCGGCTCCGGCCACAAAGGCTTTTTCGCCACTACCTGTGATGATGATGACCTTGATATCAGGGTCTTCATCGGCCTCCATAAAGGCATGGTGAAGTTCTTTGATGGTCGCTTTGTTAAGCGCGTTTAACTTGGATGGTCTGTCAATTGTGATAGTGCTGATCCCGTTGTTGGAGTCGACCAGCACGTTTTCGAATGTCTTCATGAATTGGTTTCGTTTTCGGGGATATGTAGATCATAAAAGTACGAAATTCCCTTTACGATTTTGGAAAAGAAACCTTAAAAGTGGTCTGCTCATTCTCGGTGGATTCCAGGGTGATTTTCCCCTTATAGGTTTGCACTATTTTCTTTACCATAGCAAGTCCAAGGCCCATTCCGCTGGTCTTTGTGGTGAATTTAGGTTCGAACACCTTGCTGAGATTCTCTTCGGCCACACCAATACCATTGTCCTTCACAGTGATCACTGCGTTGTTTCCTTCGGAAAACACCCTGACCTCGATTCTGGGTTCCTCAACCTCGGCCTGTTCTATGGCCTGGATACTGTTCTTGATGAGATTGGTCACCACCCTGATGAGCTGTGTACGGTCGAAACGGGCAATGAGTTCTTTTTCCTCAGGAAAATAATAGATATAGTTTTCATTGAAGATCTCTAGCGCGAGTTTGGTGATAAGCACCACATTGAGCGTCTCATCCTGCTGGGCGGGCATCTTAGCGTAGGTAGAGAATGCTTCGGCGATGGAGCTCATGGTGTCGATCTGCTGGATCAGGGTGTTGCTGTATTCTTCCACCTTGCGATGAGCATCGGGGTCGGCGGGATCGAATTTCCTGTGGAAACTCTGAACTGTAAGTCGCATAGGGGTAAGCGGATTCTTGATCTCGTGCGCCACCTGTTTGGCCATTTCACGCCAGGCAGCTTCCCGTTCGTTGGTGGCCAGCTGGGCAGCACTCACTTCGAGTTCATCGATCATCCCATTATAGGCCTTAACCAGCATATTGATCTCCTCGGTTGAGTTCTCATTGAGGACGATCTTCTTGTTTCGTTTGTTCAGGCGGGTTTCCAGTATCTTCTGACTCACATCATTCAGTGAGCGAGTGATGTATTTTGAAAGGAAATAGGCGAGGACTATGGCTATCAGTAACATCACCAGGTATGCCATCCCAAGCCGACTAAGGTTCTCCTTCAGCTCTTTATTGATAAAACCGTCATCTTCAATATACGGCAGGTAGAGAATAGCCAGAGGTTTGAAGTAGAGGTCGGTGATCACGCTGTAGGCCGACTGGTAATCCTGTCCTTCCTCGTTAAATCCTTCCACGAAATGTTTATCGGAACCAGACTCCAGGGCTTCCAGGACGTAGGAAGGTATCTTTGAGTGGGTAGTATCTTTAAAAAAAGAGGCCTTGGACGATTTCAGCAGGTTGCCATCAAGGTCGTAGAGGTATAATTCCAGTTTATGAATATCTTTGATCTCATAGATCTTTTCTTTGAAGATAAGTGGGATCTGGTCGGTCTCGATGGGGTAGGTGGTATTCTGAAGCACATAATCGATGTTCTCCATGATATTGGCTTCCTTCCGAAGTAATCTCTCCCTGTGATAATCCCTGGCTTCTTCGCGATACTGAAAGATGGTAACCACTGCGATCAGCACCGATGCGAGCAGGATAAGAAGGATCATGGAGAAGAAGATCCGGTTTCTCAGGGAACGTTTGTAGAATGCCAAGCCTGAATTTTTCAGTGAAGATAGCAATAATCAATCCAAAAACACCGACAGCTACGGCTATCCGGTCTATTTTTCACGTATTCGCTTGTACAACCGGATCACAAGCATCAAAAGTATAGCGAATAGAATGATCCCAACAGTTCCATAGATCCAGTTGATGGCGTTTTTCAGAATAACAAGGAAGACCACGGCAAAAAGAATGATGGTTGCCCCTTCGTTGAATATCCTCATGAAATTCGAGCTGTACTTCACCTTATCCTTCTGCAATTCCCTGAAGATCATATGGCACTTGATATGATAAATGATAAGCAGCACCACAAAACCCAGTTTTACCTGCATCCAGGCATCTGTGAGATAGAATGGCCTTAGAGCGACCAGCCATATCGCAAAGCCACAGGCCAGGATCATGGAAGGCCAGGTGATGATATACCATAGTCGTCGTGCCATTAGCTTCAACTGCCGACCAATGATCTCTTTTTCCGGTGAAGGTTTTGCAAAGGCCTCGATCTGGTACACGAAAAGCCGAACGATATAGAAAAGTCCGGCAAACCAGGTGATCACAAATATCAGGTGCAGGGATTTAATATAGTTATAAGCCACTACTACTCCTCGTCTTCAATAAATAAATACTCCAGTTTCATTTCGTTGAACCGGGCATTGAACTCCCTGATCTCCTTGGAAACCAGGCTTTCGAATTTCACCAGTTCGGTATCGATCCTTTGCGTGAGTTCATTCTTGACTGCTATGTCCTGTTCGGTAGGCGGGAAATCGTCCATCCCCACCAGGCTGTTCAGGTGAGCCAGTTTGTTGGTTAACCTGATAGGGAAATTAAGGGGGTCCTGTCCACTACGGTTCTTGGTCTGGTATAATGCTTTTTCAATATCCCCGAAATTATCACTGAGTTCCGCAGCTTTTTCTACCAACTCCTTTACCGCATCATTGTCCTTATACTGTTTCTGAAACGCTTCCAGTTGCTTGTTGATCTTCCTGATCTTCTTAATAGACTTATGCGCCTTGTCCACAGTTTTGTTAATGTCTGAAATAAAATCGAATTGCTTTTGCATGCCGGCCAGGTCTGTTTCAGCGTTCTTGTCGGGCACTACCCTGAAAGGCTGCGACATCACCTCATCACCAACTTCCAGAACCGCCGTATAGTCTCCCGGAACGGCGCTTGGGGCATTGGTGCTTGCCCACCATAATATCATCCCGTCAAGGCGTTCGGCACCTTCTCCTCTTAGGTTCCAACTGTGCATATTGGACCCCGCCTTTACCTTAAGTTTATCTTTTTTTCCTTTTGAACTGAAGGTCTTGATGGTGTCGCCTTTGCTATCCAGGTAACTCAGCCTGATCTCTTTTTCTGAAGGGTCTTTCACATAGAAATACGTCATCACTCCCGAAGGGTGATTTGTTCCCGAAGTTAGTGAGCCTTTCCTGGAAGATCCGCCCATCCTGTATGTGTCTTTGGGCTTGAACAGGTAATTCTCCTTCTGGCCCGCAGCTCCGAGCTGGTGGATCACGGAAAGATCATCGATGATCCATAAACTCCTACCCTGCGTGGCCACGATGAGGTTGTTGTCCTTCAGTGCCAGGTCTGTAATTGGTACGATGGGCAGGTTCAATTGGAAGGAATTCCAGTTCGCCCCATTATCAAAGGAGATGTACATCCCTGTCTCGGTACCGGCATAAAGCAGACCTTTTCGATTCGGGTCTTCACGAAGTACGCGTGTAAAGTGTTCCGAAGAGATACCTTTTGTGATCTTCGTCCATGATTTGCCATAATCCGTGGTCTTGTAAAGGTAAGGGGCAAAATCCCCTGTTTTGTATTTTGTTCCGGCAATATAGCAGGTTCCGGGGTCGAAATGTGAAGGTTCAATGCTGTTTATCATCATCCATTCTGGCATCCCTTTTGGCGTAGCATTATCCCATGTAGTTCCTCCGTTTCGTGATACGTGAACGAGTCCGTCATCACTTCCTGTCCACAACAATCCCGGTGTGATGGGTGATTCGGCCGCCGCGAAGATGGTGCAATAGTATTCCACCGAGGTATTGTCCTGGGTGATCGGCCCACCCGAAGAACCCAGCTTGGAAGGATCATTTCGTGTAAGATCGGGACTTATCAGTTTCCAGCTCTGACCTTCATTCGTGGAAACGTGTAAATGATTAGAGGCTGTGTAAAGTTTGTTTGGGTCGTGAGGGGAGAAAAAGATAGGGAAGTTCCACTGGAAGCGGTACTTCATTTCCTCGGCGCCATGCCCCATAGGATTATCGGGCCAGACGCTCACGCTTCGCACAGTATTGTTCTTATGATTGTAGCGGGTTAGAAAACCATCGTAGCTTCCCCCGTAGACGATATCATTGTTCTTCGGGTCCACTGCTATGTGGGCATTTTCTCCTCCCGCAGTAGATTCCCAATCGTCTTCATCTATGCTTCGACCTTCATTTCTGTGTGCAATTCGAATAGTTGAATTGTCCTGTTGGGCCGCATATATCCTGTACGGAAATGCGTTGTCCGTGGTTACCCTATAGAATTGCGAGGTTGGCTGGTTGTGATACGTACTCCAGGTCTCTCCACCGTCGTAGGTTACCTGGGCCCCACCGTCGTCGCCTATGATCATCCTGTCGGGGTTTTCGGGTGCTATCCATAGGTCGTGGTGGTCACCATGGGGCGCATTATAGGTTTCGTAGGTCTTACCTCCGTCGGTACTTTTATGGTAGCGGACATTCAGAACATATACCACATCCTCATCTTTGGAATCGGCATAGATCCGGGTATAGTACCAGGCTCGTTGCCTTAATTTACGCTCACTGTTCACCTGGCTCCAGGTCTCACCCCCGTCTTCACTGCGGTACACCCCGCCCTTATCCTTGTTTTCAACTATGGCCCACACCCGGTCACTATTCGCGGGAGAAACAGTCACCCCGATAATCCCTAGTGTGTCCTTAGGGAAACCGTCATTCTTTGATATCTCTTTCCATGTCTCACCGCTATCGGTACTTTTCCATAGGGCAGAACCGTCGCCACCACTGCTAAGACTGTACGGAGTACGGCGAACGTTCCATGTTGAAGCGTATAAAATGCGCGGGTTATTCGGATCCATGATCAGGTCCACCGCTCCGGAATTCTCATTCGAAAAAAGTGTCCTCTTCCATGTTTTTCCACCATCAACACTTTTGTAAACGCCACGTTCCTGTGTAGGTTTATAAATATTCCCAAGAACAGCTGCGAACACTATATTGTGATCTTTAGGATGGATGGCGATCCTTGGGATATGACGCCCTTTCTCCAAACCGGAAGCCTTCCATGTCTTACCTGCGTCCTCCGTTTTCCATATGCCGTAGCCCGAGGAAACATTCCCTCTCACTGTCTTTTCACCACCTCCAACATAGATAACATTAGGATCGTCCTGGGCAACTTCAATTGCTCCTATGGAACCCCCGAAGAAGCCATCCGAGATATTCTCCCATTCTCTTCCCCCGGTAGTGGTTTTCCATATCCCTCCTCCGGTCGCCCCAAAATAGAACAGGTTGGGTTTCCCGGGAACACCGGTCACTGCCGCACTCCTACCTCCCCGGAATGGGCCGATAAGTCGATATTCCAACGCATCATAGCGTTCGACATCGAAAGTTTGAGAAAAGAAATCTTCAGTAAAAAACAATAAAAAAAGGCATAAGAAGAACGCCTTAATCTTAGCTTGGTGGAACGGCATATCGGATGTTTAATTGGTTTGCCTAAATATAGGTAATTTCAGTCTAAACCAATATCCGCCATTTGTGCATTCAGGGTTGTCATTTGTGTCTGTTCAGTCCGAATCATCCGAATTAAAACGGTCCAGCGAAACGTGTTCGATGAGTTCATCGTCCTTTGGCAGGTAAGGAATGATCTCCAGCACCTTCTCAATGGTCTCGATCCTCGCTTTGGTCTTTTTATTAGCCCTGATGATATGCCAGGGGGCTAATTCGGTATTTGTCTTTTCAAACATGGCGTCCTTGTACTCGGTGTAGCGGTCCCAAAGTCGGAGTGCTTCACGATCCACAGCACTGAACTTCCACTTTTTCACAGGGCTCTTCTTAATGTCCTCGAATCGCCTGGCCTGTTCATCCTTGGTGATAGAGAAGTAAAATTTGATCAGGTGGATGCCCGATTCTATGATCATGCGTTCGAACTCATTCACCTGGTTCATAAAGATCCTGTACTGGGTGTCCGTACAGAAATCATTAACCGGTTCAACCACCGCGCGGTTGTACCAGCTACGGTCGAAAAATACGATCTTGCCCTTCTGCGGGAGCTTATTGATGTAGCGTTGAAAGTACCATTGGCTCTGCTCCTCTTCGGTGGGTTTCGGTAAGGCGACAATGCTGAATTCCCTGGGGTTCAGGTACTGGGTGATCCGCCGGATGGCGCCCCCTTTACCTGCGGCATCCCTTCCTTCAAAAACAACGACCACCTTTTGCTCATTCTCACTTACCCACTGCTGCAATTTGATGAGCTCTTCCTGTAGTGATTTGAGCCGTGATTCATACTTGAGATAGCGTACGGCCTTGGTAGCCGAATGTCCTTCGGTGAGGATCAGTTGCTTTATCCCCTTCTTGGAGTTAAGCAGTTTGCGTTCTTTATCGGTTAATCTGTAGGCCATTAGAATTCGGTGTGTTTTATCATTCGGTGATAGCGTTGTGCAATATTCGGGTCGGGGAATAAAGTGGCCCCGGAATCTCCCTTTCCTTCGTAATCGAATTTGGAAAGCACATAGCGAATACTCTCAAGCCTCGCCTCTTTTTTATTGTTCGTCTTGATGATCATCCACGGACAAAAAGACGTATGGGTCTTGCTGAACATCTGGTCCTTGTAAAAGGTATAATCGTCCCATTTTTGTTGCCCGACCTTATCCACCGGGCTGAATTTCCACTGTTTCAGGGGGTTTTCGAGTCTGGCATCGAATCGCTTTTGCTGTTCGTCCTTGGAGATCGAGAACCAGAATTTGATGATATCCACCCCGTCTTCGTACAGCATATGTTCGAATTCCGGCACCTGTACCATGAACTTGTCGTACTCTTCGGTGTTACAAAAGCCCATCACCGGTTCAACCACAGCACGGTTATACCAACTGCGATCAAAGAATACGATCTCCCCGGGATCCGGTAAAACCTTTATATATCTTCGGAAATACCACTGGCCTTTTTCCACGGCTGTGGGTTTGGTCAACGCCACTACCCGCATGGAACGAGGGTTCAGGTGTTCGGTAAACCGACGAATAGCTCCTCCTTTCCCCGCGGCATCACGTCCTTCAAAAATGACACAAACCCGTCTGCCTTCCTTAGTGACCCATTTCTGAAAATCGACCAATTCGGCCTGAAGCTTCAAAAGATCTTCTTCATAATAAACCGAACTCATCACGTCGTTGAAGAGTTCTTCAGGAATTTTTGAACGTAGTACGGTAAGCAATGTTTTCCGGTCGGAAACATTTTTGAAATCCTGGAGTACAAGCATAGAGGTGGCGTTAATTAACAAATGTCCACACTAAATATAGATGAAAATATGATATTAGTCAGTTCAAACTAATTAAGACTGAATAGGTTTAGTAATAGCGATTGATGAGCGTTTCGCTTAAAACAGAATGTTGAGGTCTTTATTCTGAATTGAACTAACGTTTCACAAACTTTCTATAGGTCGTATTTTCTTCCGAAGAAATTCTGACGATATACATACCCGAGTCAAGGCCGGAAATATCAATTCCGCTTCCAAATGGTGGCTCTATTGTGCTGATCTTATATCCGCCAACACTGAAAATATCCACACTTTCAAAATGTAAGGAACTACCCGAAATAAACAATATTTCTTCTGCAGGATTCGGAAACACCAAGATTTCGGTAATTTCATGATCCAGAGTATTCAGTACAGGTTCATTGCTATATGTTTGATACAAGGCCTCGGGATGATACCACTGAAGCACAAGGAAATCTTCCTGAAGGACCAGAACGTCAGCTTCATTCTCACCTTCAATTGGCTGGAAAAAACGACTTTCATATTGTTCATTGTTCCCGCATTCATTTGTAGTACGGACAATGTTAATTGGTTGAAAAGTATGTGGCACCGCAAAAGGGGCCATATTAACAAAAATGTATTCACCATTGAATTCGTTGCAAAATGAGTTGCCGACTATGGTGAAATTCTCCGAGATAGTGATACTTGGCCCTTGAGGAACATCCAGGTCCTCAACAAATATCTCTCCCTGACTGGTAGAAAAGGAAACCAGGTACCACGTCTTTATGAACTCATTGGGGACTTGAGATTTGACCACATAAAGTGAAAACAAAAACGCTGAGAAAAGAAGTATTCCTTTTTTCATAACCTAACAGATTATTACCGAAAGTTAACAATAATTTCATTCTCTTCGGAATTGCAGATTCTTACTCCGCTATATGCGGATTCAAATCCCTTACTACTGCCCGATTCAGGAAATATCCAGTGAGGATCGTGGAAAGAACATCAGCTATGGGAAAGGCGATCCAAACCCCGAAAACACCGATGAATGGCGGTAAGATCAACAATAGTGGGATCAGGAAGAAACCTTGTTTGGTCAGGCTCAGTAATAGCGCCGGGATGGCCTTGCCTATTGCCTGGAAATAGGATGCCCCGATCAGCTGAACCACGATCACCGGGGTTGCCGCGAACACCCAACGCAGGGCCGAAGGCGTTCGTTCCAGGATCTCCCGGTTATTGGCCAGTGTTGCGGGATCCAGTGATTCCGAATTGCTGATAAAGATCGAAACGATCTGAGTAGGGAAGATCATGATAATAGCAAAGATCACTATGGCGATCACACCGGAAGCTTTGATCGAAGTATTGATCGACTCCCTGACCCGTGCGTATTTCTGAGCACCGAAATTATAGCCGGCGATAGGCAGGAACCCTTGGTTTACACCTATAACCGGGAACAGGGCAAACATCAGCATCCTGCTGATGATCCCATAAACCGCAATATCTAGTGAATCTCCGTAACGGATCAGTACATTGTTCAGCAAAACCGTCAAAACGGCAATGGTTCCCTGCCTGGCAAGGGTCACAAAACTCAGCGCATTGATCTCGTTAACGATCTTGCGCTTGAGAAAGAAGCTTTCGACTTTCAGACGGAGCTCACTCTTGACAATGAAGAACCAGCTGATGAAGATAAAACAAAGTGCATAGCTGAGAAAGGTTGCCCACGCGGCCCCGGCCATACCCATATCCAGTACCCGGATCAGCACCCAGTCCATGAAGATATTCCCTATGGCGGGTAACATCATGGCATACATGGCAAATTTAGGTTTGCCTTCGGCACGGATAACATTGTTGCCCATCATACACATGGCCAGCATTACGATACCGTAAAGCACGATGCGATAGTAAACCAGTGCGAGATCCCGGAAGGAATCGTCCGCCCCGAAAAAATCAATTAGCTGATACTGGAATACAAGGCCAAGTATGGCGAGGATCCCCGAAGTAAAGAAGGTGATGGTGGTTTGATTTCCGAAGACTCTGAGCGCCTTTTCATTGTCTCCGGCTCCCAGTGCCCGCGACAGCACCGAGCTTCCCCCGATTCCAACGGCCAACCCAATGGCGCCAATGAAAAAAGTCACGGGAACAACTACGGTAATGGCCGAAATCGCCAGCGGACCGATCCAGCGTCCAACAAAGATCGTATCCACGATCATGTTCAGAGACATGACCAATATCCCAATTGAGGCCGGTACCGCCTGTTGCAGGAGTAATTTACTGATGGGTTTTTCGCCCAGCTCCGTCGATCGGCTGCGGGAAGCCATCTACGCGATCGCTTTTTTGAGGTCCACAACGGTCCAGCGTTCGATCCATTTGGCAAGCAACGAGGCAAAATCATCACGATCGTTCAAACAAGGAATGGCCGTGAATTCCTCTCCGCCCACTTCATGGAAGATCTCTTCTCCCTCCATGGCAATCTCTTCAAGCGTTTCGAGACAGTCACTCACAAATGCCGGGGTGACAACGATCAATTTCTTTATACCTTCTTTTCCAAGACGCTCGATGGTGCGGTCTGTATAAGGCTGCAACCATGGGTCGAACCCAAGCCTGGACTGGAACGATGTGGAATAGCTGCCTTCTTTTAACTGCAGTGCTTCGGCAACCATGCTTGTGGTCTCGTAGCACTGGTGTCGGTAACAATACTGGTGAGCAGGAGACTTGGTCACACAACATTGACCATCTATCTTACAATGTGACTTGGTGATATCGCTTTTTCGAATATGTCGCTCCGGGACACCGTGATAGCTAAACAGCAGGTGGTCGTACTCTTTTTTCTGAATTACTTCTGAAATGCTTCGCGACAACACCTCGATATAGCCCTCCCGCTTGTAAAACGCGGGCAAGGAAGTGATCTCCATATTCGGGAAGAATTCCTTCCGAAGTTCTTCGACCTTTACTTCGATGGTCTCGGTGGTTGCCATGGCAAACTGCGGATAGAGAGGAACCAGTAGTATATCGTTCACTCCTTTTTCGGCCAGTTCGCTCAGCCCTTTTTTAAGCGTCATGCTACCGTAACGCATGGCAAGGGCGACAGGAATGTTCAGTTTTTGCTGTATTTTTTTCTGAAGTCGTTCAGAAATAACGATCAAAGGAGAACCTTCCTTCCACCATATCTTGCTGTAAGCTTCGGCGGATTTCTTGGGGCGTGTGTTCAATATAATTCCTCTTACGAGCAGCACCCGTGCCCATTTTGGCACATCGATCACCCTCGGATCCATGAGGAATTCGTCTAAATATCTTTTTACATCCTTCGGGTCTGTACTATCCGGCGACCCTAAATTCACAAGGAGGACTCCTTTCATATCGGTAATATATTCAGAACAAAAATACCCTATTATAACTTTAAGCAATAGTCTTTAGGAGTAGATTAACGTTATCAGGATATAGAAAAAACCAACCCCGTGCTATGTAAGCGCCATCACATACTTCTTAGGCGTAGTCCCATATTTCTTCTTAAAGGCTGAAATAAAATGACTCGCCGTGCTATATCCAACCATGAGTCCCACCTCGTTCACATTGTGAGCTCCTGAAACGAGTAATTGCCTGGCATATTCCATCTTATGATCGAACAAAAAGCTGAAAACAGTATCCCCGTAGATCTGCTTGAAACCCTCTTTCAGGCGATTGATAGGCAACTGAACCTCATCTGCCAATTGCTGTAATGACGGGGGTTCGGCCATACGCTTCAGGATGATCTCCTTTGCTTTCTTTATCCGCGCAACATTCGCTTCATCCACCAGAAATGGGCATTGCTCCACATCCGCATCAGCAGGCCTGTTGAAATAAAGGCTCAGCAGTTCGTAGGCCTTAGCCTTGAAATACAACGGTTTCACCGATGGATGGAGGTTGTAATTCAGCAACTGATTGATCACAATAGCCATGGATGGAGAGATGGGTGCATCCTTGTAATACTTGCGGTCCCTGTTCTCCTCGCTGAGGAAAGTGATGTAATCGGCATCTCGTGAAAACAAGGAGTGAAATCGCGTTATAGGGATCAGCAAAGAAAGCACCCATGAACCCGGGTTAACGGCTACTTCAATAGGCAGGTCCCGCTGCGGATTATACAACAGCAGTGACGTTTCATCTGCGATCGGAAGGCGGTAATTCCCATTGTTAAAACTGAAGGACGCTCCACCCTTCACGCAAAAGTGAAACTGCAAATAACTGGATTTCACCTCCCTTTTGAAGACTTTGGTCCCGGCAGTGTCATTGATGAATTTCAGGATAATTATGTCCGAGTCCAGCGAAATCTCATCATAAATGCTTTGAGCGACATTTTCTTCCATTGACTTATTGAAATTTGTAACTTGTTATTTAGAATTATTCTATATAACAACGCTAAATGTTGTATCTGAAGAGCCTAAAATAGGTACTTTTACTGATAAATATCAAATTTTGACAGATATTAACAGGTTTCGACACTATTCATGCCTTTGGCGTTATTTTTTCACTGAACAAGCCGTTATTTTTGCCCATTGAATATGAAAAACAACGGTTCTTCCTTTAACGACCCTTCCGGAAAAGTCAATTTTTTCGCCATCGGGCTGAGTTACCAGAAAGCGGATGCCGAAATCCGTGGTCACTTCAGCATTTCAGCTGAAACCGCTGTCGTATTGATCGAAACCGCCAAAAAGGAAGGAATACGCTCACTAAGCCTGATATCCACCTGCAATCGAACGGAACTCTATGGCATCGCTCCAAACCCGCATGTCCTGATCGAACTTCTTTGCAGGTTCACCAACGGGACCAGGGAAGAATTTGAAACCGTGGCCTATGTATATCAAGGCAAGGAGGCGGTCTCTCACCTCTTCGGTGTAGCTACAGGGCTTGACAGCCAGATTCTCGGTGATTTTGAGATCATCAGCCAGCTGAGAAGCGGGTTCAGGTTGTCCAAGGAAATGGGCATGCTTAATGCCTACATGGAAAGACTGGCGAATGCCGTGATCCAGGCGAGCAAACGAATCAAGAACGAGACAGAACTTTCCTCGGGTACCACCTCGGTGAGTTTTGCTGCAGTTCAGTATATCCTTGCAAGGGTACCTTATGTTGCTGAAAAGAATATCCTGCTCTTCGGAATTGGAAAAATTGGCCGAAATACCTGTGAGAACCTGATAAAGCACACCCGGAACGAACATATCACCCTTATTAACCGCACCAAACCAAAAGCGGAAGAAATTGCAGGTAAATTCAACCTCATCGTGAAGAATTACGCCGATATCGAATCGGAGATCTCGCAAAGTGATGTGCTTATCGTAGCAACGGGATCACAAAAGCCTACCATTAACAAGGACCTGCTCCACCTGAAAAAGCCCCTGCTGATACTGGATCTGTCCATCCCGATGAACGTTTCGCCGGATGTAACCGAAAATCCGTTGGTCACCCTGGTTCACCTGGATGAGCTGGTGAAAGTGACGGACAACACCCTGGAACATCGCCAATCCCAGGTTCCGAAGGCTCAACGGATCATTGCTGAAATCGAGCAGGAATTCAACAGCTGGGCGGAAAACAGGAGTTTTGCTCCTACACTTCGCGCCCTGAAACACAAATTATCCGAGATCAAAGAAGGAGAGATCGACAATCATCGCAGGAAATTCGAGGATTTCAACGAACAGCAGGCTGCGGCAGTATCAGATCGTATCATTCAGAAGATCACCACCCAGGTTGCGAATCATCTCAAAAACAGTAATGGAAACACCTCCGAACATATCGAACTGATACGACAGGTATTCCAACTCCCAACACACGAATCGTGAGTAAAGTCATAAGAATCGGAACCAGGGACAGTGAACTGGCCCTTTGGCAGGCCAATACCGTGAAGAAAGCTCTGGAGTCGTATGGCCACAGGGCAGAATTGGTCCCGGTAAAATCCATGGGCGATATCAACCTGAAAACTCCGCTGTACGAAATGGGCGTTACCGGGGTTTTTACCAAATCATTGGATATAGCATTGCTGAACGGCAGGATCGATATCGCAGTTCACAGCCTGAAAGACGTTCCAACCCTGCTTCCAAAGGGCATAGTCCAAACAGCAGTACTGGAACGAGCTTCTTCTGAAGACATCCTGATCCCAGGAAACAATTTCAACCCGGAAGAGAAATGTACCATAGCTACCGGCAGCCTCCGACGCAAAGCACAGTGGCTGCATCGCTACCCGCAGCACGAAGTGGTAGGATTGCGTGGAAATGTGAACAGTCGCCTGCAAAAGCTGAAGGAAAACAATTGGCAGGGAGCGATCTTCGCCAGGGCCGGACTCGAACGTATCGATATCCTGCCCAAACAATTCGAATCGCTGAACTGGATGATACCTGCCCCGGCCCAGGGAGCAATGGCTGTGGTGGCATTGGCTTCGGACGAGGAGTCGATTGAAGCTACTTCAGCATTAAACCACACGGAAAGCGAACTTTGTACTACCATCGAGCGTGAATTCTTAAGAGTGCTGGAAGGTGGGTGCACGGCTCCAATTGGCGCACATGCTCAAGTGCTCGAGAAGCTCATACATTTTAAAGGAGTACTACTTTCCCTGGATGGCAGGCGGAAACTTGAGATAGACAAGACGGTGGAATATGGCGAACACAAAGGGTTTGGAGAGAAGTGTGCCAAGGAATTGCTGGCTGATGGTGGTAAAGAATTAATGGAAGAGATCAGGAAGGCGCTGTGAAAAGAATACTGTCTACAAAGAAACTGAGCCTGGCTCAAAAGGAATTATTGTTGAACAGCGGACTCTCCTTTGTCGAATACGACGCTATTGAGATAATCCCGCTTGAATTTGAAGTTCCCGATAACATTGATAACGCCATTTTCACAAGTGGTAATGCCGTAGATATTTTCTTCGGAAGAAAGGCAGATTCCGTAGATATCGGAAAGGTGTATTGTGTGGGAAGTAAAACAGCTCAAAAATTAGCCGATTTCGGTCAAAATGTGGTGAAAATCTTCGATTATGGCTCAGAATTGGGTGATTTCATTAAAAAAACACATAAAAACGAAGATTTTTATTTCTTCTGCGGAAACCTTCGAAGAGATGATATTCCGGAAAAGGTAAATCTGTCAAAAAATCGACTTTTTGAGATAAAAACCTACAAAACCGAGCTGAAAACACGGAAATTTGATCAAAATTTCGACGGAATCCTGTTTTTTAGTCCTAGTGGGGTTTCGAGTTTTACTGCTGAAAACAGCATCGGGAATAGTGTAGCAATTTGTATAGGTGACAGTACCGCTTCAGAAGTAAAAAATTACACTTCGAACATATTTATAGCCAACCAGACCACCGCGGAAAGTGTAATTGCGAAAGCGGTAAAAATTTTAAGAGAAAATGATTAAGAACGATCTGTTTCTAAAAGCATTGAGAGGAGAGACCGTTGAGCGTCCGCCAGTTTGGATGATGCGACAGGCAGGACGATATCTTCCTGAATTCATGGAGATCAAGGCCAAGTACGACTTCTTCACCCGTTGCCAGACACCCGAACTGGCCAGTGAGATAACGGTTCAGCCTATTCGCAGGTTTGGTATGGACGCGGCTATTCTGTTTAGTGATATCCTGGTGGTCCCTCAGGCGATGAATATCGACGTGGAAATGAAAGCAGGTGTTGGCCCCTGGCTTCCGGAACCAATTCGCTCGCGAAAAGACCTGGACAGGGTGATCGTCCCTGAGATCGATGACACCCTGGGCTATGTGATGGATGCGATCAAAATGACCAGGGAAAAACTCAACAATGAGATCCCCCTTATCGGTTTTGCAGGTAGTCCATGGACTATACTCTGTTATTGTGTTGAGGGCCAGGGTTCGAAGAATTTTGCGAAAGCCAAGGAATTGTGCTTTACTGAACCTGGCGTTGCTCATGAATTACTACAGCGCATAACCGATACCACCATCGCATACTTGAAAGAAAAAGTGGCGGCAGGTGTAGATGCTGTTCAGATCTTCGACAGCTGGGGAGGCATGCTTTCCCCCACCGATTACCAAGAGTTCAGCTGGCAGTATATTCAGCAGATCATCGATGCCCTGAAAGAAAAAGTTCCCGTGATCGCCTTCGGAAAGGGATGCTGGTTTGCGCTTGATACTATGGCGAAAAGTGGGGCCGCTGCACTAGGTGTGGACTGGACGTGTTCGCCAAAAAATGCTCGTTACCTCAGCGGTGGCAATATTACATTACAGGGGAATTTCGATCCCTCGCGATTGCTGAGTCCGCCCGAGGAGATCAAAAGAATGGTTCGTGAAATGATCGATGCCTTCGGAAAGGATCGCTATATTGTAAACCTGGGGCACGGTATCCTGCCGAATGTACCGGTTAGGAACGCCGCGGCATTCGTTGAAGCCGTCAAAGAATACGATCAGGGTTAGGATGGATCTCTGGAGACGGATACGACAGATGAGCGTCCCGCAGCTTTTTCGTTTCGGGCTGCTGTTTGTAACGAATCCGTTCCTGATCGCCCCTACTTTACGTGCTTCGAGAAGGACGATCAGTATATGTGACCGGATATATGGAAAGAAGCTGCATCACGGTAATGGAAGATCGAATGCATTCCGTCATGCTTTGTGGAATTTCGAGATATGTTCAAATAGTACAAAATGGTATAAAAACGCTGAAAAAAGTGTCATTTGGACCGAAAAAGTGACGAAATTATACGAAAAAGTCACAAAAAACGAACTTTTGGATGAAGCTATGGATCTGCATAATAACAGAATTGGGCGAGAGTTGTTTTTGATCCATTTTTCGGATAAAACGGCCAAAATCGAGCAAATTTTGCTCAAAATGACGAAAAAAATGGTAAAAATCGGCCAAATTAAGGATATTGAAATGGTGTCTGGGCAAATGGTCTATATTTCAGAATAATGTTTAAGAACATCATCAAGGGCCTTCGTGCCTACAGTGGAACTTTTAAGCTCATCAGCGAGCTTGGGTTGTGGAAATATTTCGGGGTGCCGATCCTGATCAGTGTGGTCATCGCCATCCTTATCGGGATTGGTGCCTATGGTCTTTCGGATAATATCGGAGGTCTGATCGCCAAAGCATGGGTTTGGGAATGGGGCTCCGAGACCTTCCGGACGATCAGCGACTTCCTGGGCGGCCTCATCATAATCGCATTGGGCCTCATCCTCTACAAACATACTGTCCTTGCGTTGAGCGCACCATTTATGAGTCCGGTTTCAGAAAAAATAGAAGCTCACCTTACCGGAATAACCCGCGAAACAGGGAATACTTCATTCATGGGATTACTATGGCGGGGAATACAGGTGAACGGCCGAAACCTGGTCATGGAGATCTTCCTCTCCATCCCGATATTCATACTGGGCTTTATCCCGGTCATTGGTTTCCTTTCGGGTGTACTGCTGTTTTTCGTTCAATCGTACTATGCCGGTTTCGGTAATATGGATTATACCCTGGAGCGATATTTCGGATATAGCAAAAGCGTCCGTTTTGTAAGTGATCACCGCGGAATTGCCATAGGGAACGGTATGGTCTTTATGCTGATGCTACTCATCCCTGTGATTGGGATCATCCTGGTCCTTCCTTTGTCGGTAACTGCCGCATCTACGGTAACCGTGGATATCCTAAATCCTTCGGAAAAGAAATGAAAGAACAATTCGTCAACTATATACGGGATCTCCAGGATATCATTACCACCAGGCTGGAGGCTATCGACGGGAAGGCAACTTTCCGCGAGGACCTCTGGGAACGACCCGAAGGAGGTGGCGGAAGAACACGCGTTATACAGGATGGAGCCGTATTTGAAAAAGGCGGTGTGAATATCAGTGAGGTATTCGGGAAGTTGCCCGAAAGTATGCAGCAATATTTTGGAGTGGAACAGGCCGATTTTTTCGCCTGCGGACTAAGCCTTGTGCTTCACCCCCTGAATCCCTTCGTACCAACTGTTCATGCCAATTGGCGTTATTTCGAATTGTACGATTCCGAAGGAAATATAGTGACCCGCTGGTTTGGTGGCGGACAAGACCTTACTCCTTACTACCTGTTCGAAGAGGATGCGAGTCATTTTCACAACGTGTGCAAGCAGGCCTGCGATGCTCATGACAGTAGTTTCTATCCTAAATTCAAAAAACGATGTGACGAATATTTCTACAATTCACATCGAGGCGAAGCCAGGGGGATCGGCGGGTTATTCTTTGATTACCTGAAACCGACAAACGAGATGACTATCGAACAATGGTACGATTTCGTAACGGAAATAGGAAACAGTTTCCTGGATGCCTACGTTCCTATTGTGGAAGAACGTAAAGACATACCTTACGAAAAACACCACCGCGACTGGCAGGAGATACGCCGGGGGCGATACGTGGAGTTCAACCTGGTGCACGACAAGGGTACCTTGTTCGGACTGAGGACGAATGGAAGGATCGAAAGCATACTGATGAGTCTGCCACCGAAGGTACAATGGCTCTATGACTATCAGGTTGAGCAGGATAGTGAAGAAGAAAAATTGGTAATTGTATTAAAAAATCCCAGAAGCTGGGTGAAATAAGACAAACTATGTATCCACTGAGAAGAAATCGAAGATTGCGAACATCCGAATCTATCAGGAGCCTGGTAAGGGAAACTATAATTACGCCGGATGATTTCCTGGTTCCGCTGTTCGTGGTTGAAGGGAAGCAGGTGAAGGAAGAGATCGGGTCTATGCCCGGTTATTACAGGTTCAGCCTGGATCTGCTCACTTCGGAAGTAAAAGAACTGTGGTCACTTGGCCTTAAAGGTGTTCTCTTGTTTGTAAAAGTGCCGGATAGCCTTAAAGACAATACCGGGAAGGAAGCCCTCAACCCCGAAGGGCTGATGCAAAGGGCGATCAAAACCGTCAAGGAGGCAGTGCCGGAAATGTTGGTCATGACCGATGTGGCACTGGATCCGTATTCCAGTTACGGCCATGACGGGATCGTTTCCGAAGGTAAGATACTCAACGACGACACTAACGCGGTCCTGGCCGAAATGTCCCTGAGCCACGCAAAAGCAGGCGCCGATTTTGTTGCTCCCAGTGATATGATGGACGGAAGGATCTTCGAGATTCGGACCTTGCTGGAGGATGAAGGCTTTCACGACACCGGCATT
>JAUIIU010000097.1 GCA_030431695.1 Bacteroidia bacterium
CAAAAGGCCAAGCGCCTGGCACAGGAACAAAAACAGGCAAGTAAAAGACAAAAGACGCTGGAACGAGAACTCGAGTGGGTCCGTATGGCGCCAAAAGGCCGACAGGCAAAACAGAAGGCTCGTTTGAGCAACTATGAAAAACTCGCGAGTGCAGACCAGAAACAACTAGACGAGAAGCTGGAGATCTACATTCCAAACGGCCCGCGACTGGGAACGAATGTTATCGAGGCAAAAGGCGTTTCCAAGGCTTATGGTGAAAAGCTGTTGTACGAGGACCTGAACTTTAATCTCCCACAAGCCGGAATCGTGGGGGTCATCGGGCCGAATGGCGCCGGGAAGACAACCATCTTCCGTATGATCATGGGTGAAGAAACCCCGGATAAAGGCAGCTTTGAAGTAGGAGATACTGCAAAGATCGCCTATGTGGATCAGGCGCATGCCGATATCAACCCGGAGAAGACGATCTGGGAGAATTTCAGTGAAGGTCAGGAACTCATCATGATGGGTGGAAGACAGGTGAATTCCAGGGCGTATTTGAGTCGGTTCAATTTTAGCGGAAGCGAACAGAACAAAAAGGTGAATATGCTGTCCGGTGGAGAAAGGAACAGGCTGCACCTCGCAATGACGCTGAAAGAAGAAGGGAATGTGCTGCTGCTCGATGAGCCTACTAACGACCTGGACGTAAATACGCTCAGGGCACTGGAAGAAGGTTTGGAGAACTTTGCAGGATGTGCCGTGATCATTTCACACGACCGTTGGTTCCTGGACAGGATCTGTACGCATATATTGGCCTTTGAAGGTAATAGCCAGGTGTACTTCTTCGAAGGTGGCTTTAGCGATTACGAGGAGAATAAGAAGAAACGCCTTGGCGGTGATCTCCTTCCTAAGCGAATCAAATACAAAAAACTCATTCGATGATCCTTTGAACTTTATAATATACCAACACACTAAAATTCTAATTATCCAACAATCTAACAATCCAACAATCCAATAATCCAATAATCCAATAATCTCACCCACCAGCTCACCAAATGCTAAAGAATATTAAAGCCATTGCCTTCGATGCCGACGACACACTTTGGGTGAATGAACCTTTTTTCAGGAAGGCCGAAAAGGAGTTCTGCGAGCTGATGGCGGAATACCTGGATGAGGAACAATGTAACCGACTGCTGTTCGAGGTGGAAATGCAAAACCTGCCACTTTACGGTTACGGGATCAAACCCTTCACGCTTTCACTCATCGAAGCCGCCATACGTTTTTCTGAAGGAAAAGTCCCTGTTTCGGTAATCACTACCCTCATTGAAAGAGGTAAGCAGATGCTTCAGGAGCCAATTGAGTTGCTTGATGGTATTGAAGAAACCCTGAATCGTCTCAATGGTGATTACAGGCTTGTGATGGCGACGAAGGGGGATCTGCTCGACCAGGAGCGCAAGTTGATCAAATCCGGGCTGGAGCCTTATTTTCATCATATCGAGATCGTTTCAGATAAAACCGAGGCTCAGTATACCAAACTGGTGAAACACCTGGATGTAACCCCGGATGAGTTCCTGATGGTAGGGAATTCGGTAAAAAGTGATATTCTTCCCGTACTGAATATCGGGGCTCATGCCTTCCATATTCCGTTTCACACTACTTGGGTGCATGAAGTGGTTAAGGAACCCGTGGATCACCCCAATTTCAGGTTGTTGAGTTCAGCCACGGAAATGCTGGAACACCTAGGAATTGTTCAGTAGTTTCTGAAATTCATCCACATACAGACCAACATCATAGCCATCAACCAAACCGTGATGGGCGTGTACAGACATGGGCATGATCTTTCTTCCTCTCTCCTCGGTCATTTTTCCGAAGGAGATCTTGGGAGCACTGTCCGGAAAACTAAAACTCCTCGCATGTGACAGCGAAGTGAATTTCAACCAGGGCAGGGAGGAGTAATGGATCACGTTCTCCCCCGAAGTAGCCGGGTCCAGTCCGGGAGTATGGGTCACCCTATCGATCTCTCTGGCTGCAAACTCTACGAATTTTTCAAATTCCGGGTAATAATTTATATAGGAAAAACCAAAGGTTCCGTCCGGTCTCGGGATGGTGGGAGAGGCGTTGATGACATCAAACACAAATACCTCATTTTCGATAATGCGATATCTGAATGCCTCAATCGCATTGGCCGCGGTCAAAGATTTATGAAGGTATTTCAGAAAAAATGAGACCCCGAGGCGTTTTGCTTCGAAGTAGGTTTCCGTACAATCAACATCCACACAGATACCGTGAAATGGCTCTTCAAACTTGCTGAAGAACTCGAAGTGATCTTTTCGTTTCCAATCCTCAAGGGTAACTTTTCTTTTCATCTTGAACAAAATTAAAGCATTCCCCCGAAAATGTAAATTTTTTGATTTCCCTTCTGAAATCAAGTATCTTTAGCTTCTTCAAAAAATTCAGAAATGATCAATAAACTGTCGCTTTTCTTACTAACATTTTTTCTTTGTTTACAATCGAATGCCCAGCTTCAGAAGGATTTTGAATACCTGGACGTGTTCCAGCTTGAGTACACCGCCGATCCGCAGATATCGCCGGATGGCGAGTATGTGGTGTACCGAAGGACGGGTTTCGACATCATGAAGGACCGTTCCATGGGCAATCTTTGGCTGGTGAGCACGGACGATCGCAAGATCCATCACAAGCTTACCAGTTTCGATGGAAGTGAACGACAGGCAAGATGGTCGCCCAGCGGTGACAGGATAGCCTATGTGAGAAGTACAGACGAAGGCAGCGAATTATTTGTCTACTGGACGGCTACAGGCTCCACAGCGCGACTCACCCAGTTGGAGAAGAGTCCGTCTTCGCTTAGCTGGTCTCCGGATGGAAAGCGCATTGCATTTACTATGAAAATAGCTGAAAAGGCACCGGTGATCGCTCAAATGCCGTCAAAGCCTAAGGGAGCAAAATGGGCCGAAACCCCCAGGGTGACGGATCGTCTGAAACACGAAGCGGATGGTTCCGGGTATATCGAACCCGGTTATACACATATTTTCACTATTCCTTCGGAAGGAGGTACCCCGAGGCAAATGACGAGTTGGGATCGAAATCACGGAGGTAGCCTTTCCTGGTCTCCGGACGGTCTGAAGATCTATTTCTCGGGTAACCTGAACGAGGACTGGGAATACGATTTCAGGAATTCCGAAGTATACGCAATCAATACGGAAACACTGCTCTATGAAACCTTTACCGAGCGCCCGGGACCGGATAATTCTCCAATGGCTTCTCCCGATGGTAATTATATAGCTTCGATTGGTTATATGGACAAGGTGCAGACCTACCAGACGAGTAAGATCGAACTCATGGATGCCCGTGGTGGAAATAAACGGATCCTCTCCAAGGACCTGGACCGTTCAGCCTCGGATATCGAATGGGCCAGTGACAGCAAGGGATTGTATTTCAAGTACAACGATAAGGGACTCACGAAGATCGCTTATATCGATCTGCAGGGAAAAGTGACGGATATTGTTGATAATGTCGGTGGCACTACCTTGGGTCGTCCGTATTCCAGTGGAAGTTTTTCGGTCTCAAAAAGCGGGAAGATCGCCTATACCATTTCATTCCCGAATCGCCCGGCCGATGTTGCGGTGATCAGAAAAGGCGAATCGAAACCCAGGATACTTACCGGTGTGAATGATGACCTGCTGGATTATCGATTATTGGGACCGGTGGAGGAGATCTGGTATAAATCGTCATTCGATGGCCGCGATCTGCACGGCTATATTGTGTATCCGCCTCGATTCGACAAGCGCAAGAAATATCCGTTGCTTGTAGAGAACCATGGAGGCCCGGTCCTCAATTACGGCCCTCATTTTTCTGCTGAAATGCAGTTGTATGCCAATGCGGGCTATATCGTCTTTTACCCCAATCCACGGGGAAGCACGAGTTATGGGGAAGAATTCGGGAATCTGCTTTATAACAATTATCCCGGGCAGGATTACAACGATGTGATGGACGGTGTGGATGCGGTGATCGCCAAAGGGAAAGTGGACAAGGACCAATTGTACGTGACCGGGGGTTCTGCCGGAGGTATCATGACAGCATGGATCGTTGGAAAAACAAACCGGTTCAAAGCGGCAGTAGTTACCAAACCCGTGGTGAACTGGATCAGTAAAACCTTAGTGGCGGATAACTATTACGGGTATGCTAATTCGAGATATCCCGGGCAACCCTGGGAGAATTTTGAAGGCTACTGGAAATTCTCACCTTTATCACTGGTAGGCAATATTGAAACCCCAACCATGGTGATGGTAGGGATGGACGATCTCCGGACTCCGCCAAGTGAGGCCAAACAGTTGTATCATGCATTGAAATTACGCAAAGTCGAGACCGTGCTCGTGGAGATCCCGGAGGCATCGCATGGGATCGCTGCCCGACCGAGCAACCTGATCACAAAAGTGGCACATACCCTGGCATGGTTCGAGATGTATAAGGAGAAGTAAAATCCGGGCTAGTTCACTAGTCTGAGATAACTGTCGTCCATAAAACCCAGGAGCTCTATTCCGTTTGTTTCTGAAAATACGATCGTTTTGAGTTTTTGATTGTTGCAGCCATCGTTCGTATCGCCGAGAATGATCACATCGCTGAAATCGAATCCATAGCCCGAGTAGTCTGTCTTTTGGTTTTCTAGTTCGATATTGTTATCGGGAGTCTGAACCCAATCCTGCAGAGTAACCATATCTCCGGCTTCGTTTATTTCACGGTAGGTGATCCGAAATTCGGTAGAGAATTCAGTGGTATTCAGGAAAATTGTCAGTTCCATTCTCTGGTTGATGAATCTGAGATCATTCATTATCGATTCGGTCTCGATATCCTCACAGCAGTCTGCACAATTATCCTGGACTTCACGTGTGACTTCTACACCTTCGGTAACAGCTGTAAACAAATTCCCGTCCTGGTCTTCGAAGATCACTTCCGAAGTAGTTGAGTAGGGAATCAGGTTTCTTTCAAAGTCAGTAAACAGGAATGATCCTGCGAATCGCTCTTTACAGCAGCCGGATGCTATCACAAAGATTAGGAGGAAAAGTTTTTTCAACGCTGATTTTTTTCTAAAGATAGGATTTTAGATAACTCCTGTGGAAGATGAACTGTATAAAGGCTCGTTTTATTCCGTTGATTTATAAATCCCGAGTTGTGTACCTGATCTAAGGCCGATTTAAACTGAAATCTTCCGAAAAGTGAGATTGATGCGCGGCAAGGAACATGAAGGCTCCTTCAGTAGGCTGTGCTCGAATTTATCCTGGCAGCCGTCTTCCATAACCAGTAAACTGCCGTGTTCAAGTACTTTGGAAAAGATGGTCCTTTCGGATTTCTCCCGCAATGCAAAGTTTCGCTCCGCTCCTAAACTCATCGAGGCAATAATATCTGTATCCCCGAACGCGGGTTTGTCCGAATGATAGTCCACCCAGGAATTTCCGTCCGGGTAATAGATAGCAACACAAGTTCCGAATTTGATCCCGGTTTTTGCCTCTATCCTGTCTTTGAGTTGTTGTAATTCCGAAGTAAACACAGCCAGCGGACCCCAGGCGGTTTCCACGAATCGTCCGGATTGAAAAACTTCCTCCTCCAGGAACATCAGCTTGCCGAAATCGTAGGTCATTAAACGGCTTCCTGGAATATCAAGGGACAGCATGGAAGTTAAACGCGAAAGTTCACAAAGATGTTTAAAAAGCGAATCCGCTTCGGCTTGCGACAGGAAGTTTCCGTAGTAAGAGGTATTAGGAAGGTTTTCGGTAATGGGGCTCGACATCGGAACTGCGT
>JAUIIU010000098.1 GCA_030431695.1 Bacteroidia bacterium
TATATTTGTCTTGAAACAACCCCGTCTGTCCATGAAATCGAAGTATGTCTTACTATTCCTACTCGTAGTAATTCTTTTTTCTTCCTGTGTTTCTACTAAACAACTTACCTATCTTCAGGAGGGTAACGTGGTGGCGGATAGTCTTATGACCATTCGAAAAGAGCAGGAACCATACCGCTTGCAGATAAACGACCTGCTAAGCATTCGTGTTAAGGCCCTGGACCAGGAGACGGTAGGGATATTTAACCCTATTGGAGACGCCTCCAATGTGAATGCCAAACGTGAAGAACAACTCTATTTTGATGGGTTTGTTGTAGATCCCCACGGAAACATCCGAATTCCGACCTTGGGAGAGATTAATGTGTTGGGGTATACCGTCGAAGAGGTCAGGCAAGATATTGAAGCACGCTTGTTAAAAGATTTTTTTAAACCAGAGGCAAATATCTTTGTGACAGTTAAACTCGCGGGGATAAGATACACGATAAATGGTGAGATCGGGAATCCAGGCTCTAATATCATATACAGGGATGAGGTAACGATTATGGAGGCCATTGCGAATAGCGGTGATATTCCAGTAACCGGGGATAAGTCCGATGTGATCATTATCAGGCAGTACCCTCTGGGGCAAAAGGTACATCATATCGATCTTACCCAGATCGATGCAGTGAATTCACCCTATTACTACATCAAGCCCAATGATCTTATCCTTGTCAACCCATTGCCACAGAAGGCCATTGGTACCGGAACTACCGGATTGCAGAGTTTTACCACAATCGTTTCGGTGATAACCGGGGCAGCAACTGTAATTCTTTTATTTACAAGACTATAGATGAACGAGGAATTCGACATAAACGAGATTCAGAGTACCTTCGACTTTAAGGGTTTCCTCTTTAAGCTATTGTCGCACTGGCCGTTATTTGCCATTTCGCTGGCCATCGCATTTGGTATCGCATACTATATTAATGTTCGTAAACTGCCCATTTACAGCATAGAGAATATGGTGTCCATCAAGGATGATCAGAACCCTTTCTTTACCACCAACACCAGCCTTACCTTTAACTGGGGAGGAACCACGGATAAGGTGAATACCGCCATTATTACACTAAAATCCAGGTCGCACAACGAAAAGGTGGTTGAAAAATTACAGTATTACCTCAATTATTTGATGGATGGGAAATACCAGAAGGTTGATGCGTATCGACGAACACCCTTTACCATCGAAGTGGATACTACCCAGCCACAGATCTTATGGCAAGAGTTCACTATTACGTTCAAGGACAGCACCAGGTTTGACCTGAATCTTAATTTTGAAGAAGCGCGAACACATACCCTACTAACATACAATAGTGATAAGACCAGGCACAGGGTCTTTTTTGATGCGAAGGAATTTACCAAGGAGTATAAACTGGGGGATAAGGTTGATCTACCTTTCTTCAGTGGTAAATTCATTCCTCATCCTTATTTAAAGGCAAAAGAAGGGGACAGGTATTATTTTCGATTCAACAATTTTGACGGGGTAGTAAAAGGCTATATGAGTATTAGTGTGCAGCCGGAATCCCAGGGGTCTTCAGTGTTAAGACTCAGATTGAATGGTACCAACAAAGCCAAATTGGTCGATTACCTGAACGCCTCGATTGACGTGCTCGACAGGGATATGCTGGACAGGAAAAACCTTTATGCTAGAAATACCATAGTATTTATCGATAGTACACTCCAGGACAGAGCCGCAGACCTGGCGGCCGTGGAGGATGAACTCAACAAGTATAGGAACGATAACGAGATCTTCGATCTGTCCACCGAAGGTCGTGATATCAACGTTAAATTAAATCAACTGGATCTTCGCAAGGAGAATATCAGGCGTGAGCTGAATTATTATTCTACGCTCGAGAATTACCTCGTTAACCGAAAGGATTATCGCGATGTACCCGCGCCCTCCGTGGCCGGGATCAGCGAAGGTAGTGTCGTGGAGGGAGTTGGGATGATCGTGTCCAAGGCCAGGCAAAGAAATACCTTAGAATATTCCTATAAAGAGGGTGCACCGGTTTTTAAGGATATCGACCGACAGATAGACGCGATCAAGACGGTGCTCTTAGAAAATATCAATTCTTCTAAAGGCCTGAAGAACCAGGAACTGGATGAGGTGAACAGGGAGATCGCGAAGAACGAGGCCGAGATCAGGAAATTACCAAAAGAACAACAGGAACTATTAAAGATAGAAAGGCGCTATCAATTGAGCCAGGCTACCTATAATTTATTCCTGAACAAACGCAGTGAAGCTAAGCTGGTAGAAGCGGCTAATGTGAGCGATGTGCTGGTAATTGATTCGGCCAAAGATACCGGCGGCGGTAAGGTGGGGCCAAATACGAGGCTAAACTATATCATGGCACTGCTGTTCGGTTCATTGCTGCCATTCCTGTATGTTTTCCTGAGGGTATTCTTCGATACTCGCATACATACAGTCAAAGATATAGAGCGACAATCCAAGATTCCCATCCTGGGTGTGATCGGCAAGAGTAAACTGGAAAATAACCTGGCAGTGATCGGGAAGCCCAAATCGGTGATCGCCGAATCCTTTCGATCTATCCGTTCCAGCCTGCAGTATATTTATAAGGAACAGGGCATAAAAGGCTCAAAAACCGTATTAGTCACTTCCTCGGTATCAGGTGAAGGAAAGACCTTCTGCTCCATCAATATAGCTTCGGTCTTCGCCCTAAGCGGGAAAAAGACCATACTCGTAGGCCTGGATCTGCGTAAACCGAAGATCTTCGACGACTTCCTCATCAATAACGACCTTGGAGTAGTGAACTATCTGATAGACGAAGCCACGGAAAACGAGATCATTCAAAAGACCATGGTGGATGAACTGGATGTGATCACGGCAGGGCCGATTCCGCCTAACCCCAGCGAACTGCTTATGACCGAGCGTATGGATGTTCTCATCGAGAGTTTGAAACAGAAATACGACTACATCGTCCTCGACTCTCCTCCCATGGGCTTGGTATCGGATTCCCTGGAACTACTGAAATATGCCGATGCCACCATCTATATGGTTCGTCAAAATCATACGAAGAAGGGCATGTTCGGACTCATAAACGACAAGTACAAAAACGGTGAGATAAAGAACATCAGTTTTGTACTCAATTTCTTCGAAGGAAAAGCGAAGTACGGCTACGGATATGGATATGGCTATGGCTATGGTTACGGCTACGGATATGGCTATGGTCACGGATATCACGAAGACGACCGGAACCCGTCGCTATTGGCGCGAATCAGGCGATTCTTCTCCCGTAGAAAGCGTCGGTAATAGCTGTATTCATTTTGAAACTATGCTGTCCAACCAACAACAACTGGTAAAAAGGATCTTCGACCTGCTGGTTTCCGGCCCGCTTATCGTTCTTCTGCTACTTCCCATGTTTGTGTTATGGTTACTTTCTACACTTAGTACCGGGTCCAACGGTTTGTTCTCTCAATTGAGAATTGGAAAGTACGGCAAACCATTTCACCTGCTGAAATTTAGATCACTGAAGGGCAGCGATCACCTTGATATCAGGGAGATCCGCAAAAGTGAAACACCTTTCGGCTCCTGGTTGAGAAAATACAAACTGGACGAACTTCCCCAGCTATTCAACGTACTCACAGGGGACATGAGCCTGGTAGGGCCAAGACCGGATGTTCCGGGCTACGCAGATAAGCTTGAAGGTGACGACAGGATGATACTAAATATACGACCGGGAATTACAGGTCCGGCCACATTGAAGTACAGGAATGAAGATGATTTATTACTGAAGCAAAAGGACCCTAACACTTATAACGATAGCGTGATCTGGCCGGATAAGGTCAAGATGAACAAAGAATATATTGAGAACTGGAGTCTTACAGGAGATATTCGATACCTGTGGAAATCGGTATTTGGCTAGTGTTTATTCGTGGAGTTGTTGATTCTATCGTTTGAAGTCGGAGGTCTGAAGTCCGAAGTCTGTTGTTATTTCATACATGGCGAGAAATCTCATAGTCTAATTATCCAGGAATCCAACTATCCAGTAATCCAACAATCCAAGAATCCAACAATCCAACAATCCAACAATCCAATAATCCAACAATCCTAACTATCTTTGAAACCGAAACAAATAACCATGAAAGAAAATCCTACCATTGCTATAATCGGTCTCGGTTATGTTGGCCTGCCCCTGGCCGTAGCCTTTGCCCGTAAATATCACATCATCGGCTTTGATATCAATGAGGAACGCGTGAGTCAGCTCAAGGAAGGAGAGGATCTTACCCTCGAAGTGTCAAGCGAGGAACTTAATGAGGTTTTGTCCGGTTCCGAAGGAAAAAAACTGGAAGTAACCACGGATGCAGCGGCGCTTAGCAATGCGACCGTTTTTATCGTCACAGTTCCTACACCTACCAATAAATACAACCAACCGGTCCTTACCCCGCTGATCAAAGCAAGTGAGACAGTTGGCCGTCGGTTGAAGCAAAACGACGTGGTGATCTATGAGTCCACAGTGTACCCTGGCGTGACCGAAGATATCTGTGTGCCCATCCTTGAAAAGGAGTCGGGCCTTCTATTCAATAAAGACTTTTTCGCAGGCTACTCCCCCGAACGAATCAATCCGGGCGATAAGGAACATACTGTTACCAGGATACTGAAGGTAACCAGTGGTTCAACCCCGGAAGCCGCCAAATATATTGACGAGCTATATCGTACGGTGATCACCGCCGGAACCCACCTGGCACCGTCCATCAAGGTGGCCGAGGCGGCCAAAGTGATCGAGAATTCACAAAGGGATATCAATATTGCCTTCGTGAATGAACTTTCCAAGATATTCCGAATGCTGGATATAGATACCCAGGATGTGCTGGAGGCTGCCGGAACAAAATGGAACTTCCTGAAATTCACTCCGGGCCTGGTAGGAGGACATTGTATAGGGGTGGATCCTTATTACCTGGCGCAGAAGGCGCAGGAAGAAGGCTATAACCCGGAGATCATCCTTGCAGGACGACGAATGAACGACGGTATGGGTGAATACGTGGCAGGAGAGGTAGTGAAACTCATGATCCGCAAGGAATGCAAGGTGAAGCACGGAAAAGTATTGATACTCGGAATCACATTCAAGGAAAACTGTCCCGATATCCGGAATAGCAAGGTGATCGATGTGATCAGCGAACTGGAAAAATACAACCTGAACATAGATGTGTACGATCCATGGGCGAGCAAGGAAGAGGTCAATGAGGAGTTTGGGATTGTTTTGAGTACTTCGGAAGACGAACTTGCCCACGATTACGATGCCGTGATCCTGACAGTAGCCCACAACGAATTCCGTGATTTTAATGTGGCCTCACGCAGGAACGATCCTTCGGTGCTCTTTGATGTGAAGGCGTTTTACGATAAGAAAATTACCGACGGAAGATTATAATAGTGAGTAGTGAATAGTGAGTAGTGAGAAGTGAATAGTGATTAGTGAGTAGTGAGTAGTGAATAGTGAATAGTGAGAAGTCGGTTGTCGGGTGTCAGTTGTCCGAAGCGATGCACTGAGCCTGCGATACATTGAGCTTGCGATGCATTGAGCTTGCGATGCACTGAGCTTGCGATGCACTGAGCT
>JAUIIU010000030.1 GCA_030431695.1 Bacteroidia bacterium
GATGAAGTGTACGGATGCGTCGATACTACAACCCGAAGCAGATGCATTCGCCTGGTTGAGTCCGATGACGACAAAACGGTTATGCCTAAGTTCGAAACCCGCCTCAAGATCGGCGCCGTGGGCGGTCCATTGGGCTAGGAATTCATTGGTCTTATTTCCTATAGTTAAAACTTCCTCGTCCGAAAGTTTGCGGTTCGCCTGGTAGATCCATATCCTGGAGTCATCCGGCAGTTTGTCAAAATCTACTACCATTATCAGAGGTCTTCTGCATTTGCGATCATTTCTGCCACATCCATTACCTGGATATCGCCTTCTTTTTCCTTCGCTTTGATACCATCGGTCATCATGGTGTTACAGAAGGGACATCCGGCTGCGATCACTTCCGGTTTGGTTTCCAGGGCTTGTTCGGTACGTTCCACATTTACGTCCTTATCACCTTTTTCAGGCTCTTTGAACATTTGGGCGCCACCGGCACCACAACAGAGTCCGCGTTGCTTACAACGTTTCATCTCCACCAACTCCACCTCGAGTTTCCGAAGGAGATCACGAGGTGCTTCGTATTCGTTATTGGCCCTGCCGAGGTAGCAAGGATCGTGGAAAGTGATACGTTTTCCTTTGAATTTACCACCCTGCACTTTGAGTCGGCCTTCATTTAAAAGGTCTTTCAGGAATTGTGTATGGTGAACAACTTCGTAATTACCACCGAGTTCCGGGTATTCGTTCTTCAGTGTATTAAAACAGTGTGGACAGGCGGTTACGATCTTCTTGATTTCATAGCCATTGAGCACCTGTATGTTCATCATGGCCTGCATCTGGAACAGGAACTCATTCCCTGCGCGTTTGGCCGGATCACCCGAGCAACTCTCTTCAGTACCCAGTACCGCAAAATCGACATTGGCATTGTGGAGCAGTTTCACAAATGCCTTGGTAATCTTTTTTGCCCTGTCGTCGAAACTACCCGCACAGCCAACCCAGAAGAGCACTTCGGGCTGCTTTCCTTGTGCCAGGCATTCCGCCATGGTAGGTACTTGAATGGTTTCGCTCATCGTTTGTTGTTTAATCTTCGAACACCTGGATCTTCACATGCTTTTCAACCAGGTTCGTAAATTTGCCCTTATACCTTGTGGCTTTCACAAGGTGATTATCGATCCAGTGATAATTTCCGCCGCGAGGTTTTCCCATAAGCAGCGAATGGTATTTGAACCCGTGTTTGTCCAGCCATTGTTCGGTAACTTCCCTGTGTGCCTCCGTTCTGGACGTAAAATAACAGATAAGGTGGCCTTCATCATACCAGCCATTAACTGTTTTCAGGGCATCCGGGAAGGGCTCGCAGGTTGCCATTCGTTCGGGTTGTTCGTTCGGGACATCCTCGGTAATGGTTCCGTCGATATCAATAAGGTAGTTTTTTACACCTTTTGGTAAGACCGGACTTACCTGCTCACCTTGTTCAACTTTTTCATGTAATAATTTTTCAGCTTCTTCTCTTTTCATCTAAACTTCGTTTTTCCAGTTCAATCTATCCATTTGATTGTACGGCCATGGTGCGCCGTTATTTTCTATGTTCGTCATGGCCACGTTCAGTTCCGTTGGGGCGGCAGACTGCTCCATGACAAGATACTGTCTCATATCCATTATTATGGAGAGCGGATCGATACTCACCGGGCAGGCTTCCACACAAGCATTACAGGTGGTACATGCCCAGAGTTCTTCCCTGCTTATATGATCGTCCAGCAGTTGTTTGCCATCATCCTTGAACTCGCCGTTCTTGTCGATATTCTTCCCTATTTCCTCCAGGCGGTCACGTGTGGCCATCATGATCCTTCGCGGGGAAAGTTTCTTACCTGTCTGGTTTGCCGGACATTCGCTGGTACAGCGTCCGCATTCGGTGCAGGTGTAGGCATTGAGTAACTGAACCCTGTCCAGATCCATCACATCGCTGGCCCCGAACTTGGCCGGTGCTTCAGCTCCTTCGGGCGGTGCCGCGAAGGGATCGGCATTGGGATCCATCATCAGTTTTACCTCGTTGGTTACCGATTCCAGGTTCTTGAATTGACCTTTCGGACGTATTTTTCCGAAGAAAACATTTGGAAACGCCAGGATGATATGAAGGTGTTTACTGAAATACAGATAATTGAGGAATACCAGGATACCAAGGATATGGAACCACCATGCAATACGCTCGACCAGGATCAGTGTATCCGCAGAAAGCCCCTCCATCAACGGTAAAAGGTGACTACTCACAGGGAACATTCCTGCTTCGATATAATGTGGCGCGCCGAGATGCTGTAATTGGTGATCTGCAGCATTCATGGTAAGGAACAACAGCATGAGCACTACCTCAAAATAAAGGATGTAATTGGCGTCGTTCTTTGGCCAGCCCTTCATTTCAGGGCTGATAAATCTTTTTATCCGCTGAATATTCCTCCGGATCCAGAAAATGATCACAGCGATGAGTACCAGCAGGGCGAGAATTTCGAAGGCCGCGATCAGCCAGTCGTAAACAGGTCCTAGAAATGCGAAGATCCTGTGTGTACCTAATATCCCATCGATTATGATCTCCAGTACTTCGACATTAATGATCACGAAGCCAACATACACAAAGATGTGCATAAGTCCGGAGACGGGCCGTACAACCATTTTCGACTGCCCAAGAGCTATGCGAACTACGTTGCCCCATCGCTCCTTTTTATCTGTGACCTCGCCAATTTCCCTGCCTAATTTGATGTTGCGAATCACCTTTCGGATGTTTCGGGTGAAATACCCGATCCCGGCAATAAGCGCAATTAGGAAAAGTATATTTGGTAAATAGTCCAGCATTTATTCTTCATTTTCTGTAGGTGGCTCGTATGGCTTAGGCCTTTTTCCGAAGAGTGAAAAATGCACATATCGCTTCGGGTTGAGCCTCATGTCTTCCAGTAACTTCTCTATTTCCAGGGAAGCCCCGGCCAGGTTGTCGTACAATTCTTCATCCTTCAGCAATTTACCCACGGTTCCTTCTCCACTCTCTATCTGTGTAGCAATACTGTTGAAACGAGCGAGTGTACCTTCCAGTTCCTTCACCATCTTCCCTACTTCGATCTCTGCCAGGGAATCGGACAGCCGCGAAAAATTCTCGGTAGTGTTATCCAAATTGGCAATGGTATTATCCAGTTTCTCCTTGTTGTCTTTCAGCAGGCTGTTCATTGTTGCTGAAGCACCCCTGAACTCGACGATGGTAGCATTGAGATTGGCGATGGACTTCTTCAGATTATCCTTGGTGCCTTCATCTAAGACATCGGTTACGCTTATCAGCAGGGTGTCCAGATTGGTAAGTGAACTCTGGATCTTTGCCTCTAATGGAGCCAGTTTCCCGGTTACCTGGTCCAGTATGCCTTGCTCGATGACACCTTTCAGGGTATCTCCTTTCTTGGCTACGTTATTAGGATTGTAAACTGGTTTGATCCCCAGGTTGTTTCCACCAATGAATCCACTGCTGTAGATCTCTACTATGCTCTCTTTCGAAAAATTAAAGTCCTTTTCCACCGAAAAGGTCACCAACAGGTCTCCATTACCATTCACAAAGTCGATTTCCAGAACTTTTCCTACCTGGAAACCATTGATCGTAACGGGAGCACCCACGGCAAGGCCTTCCACATTGTTGTATTTTACAAAAAATGTACGCTGATTTTCAAACAGATTGGACCCTTTGAGGAAACTGTAGCCGAAGATGAACAGTAGTATGACTACAATAGCGAATATGCCGGTTTTTAGTTCTCTGGATAGTTTCAAAGGCCCTTTTTTTGTGCTGAAACAAATTTAGAAATAAATCCGTAAAAGCTGTCTAATTCTCCCCGCTTTTTAGAACCTCCGATAACTTCAGTTTTTGTCCATCCCTGAAAGCCACCACGTAACAGGTTGGGTAGCCATTGTCCTTGGCATAGGTCTGCATGAGTTGAATCTTGTTATAATCGGATGTGTTCCCGTAATAATATTTGTAAAGCCCGTCTTCCAGATCGCGTTCCACGTCCTTAAGCCCTTTGAATTTGGAGGGTGAAGTACTCAATTTGTTCTTACTCGCCAGCAACTGAACCTTGAAGGTCACGCCTTCATACAGGTTTTCCTCGGCGGCTTCTATGGCTTCATCGATCTCCTTCTCTGTAATTATCGGGTTCTGTGTGTCCGAAGTCGCAAGCAAAAGATTCTTCCTGTAGGTGATCACGCCATTAGCGATCTCCTTCGCCAGCTCGGCACGTCCTTTCTTCGAATTGACATAAGGGCCTTCCGTCTTGTGAGTAAGAAATCCCAATTCCACCAAAACACTGGGCATATAGGTATTGTGAAGTACCCAGAACACGTCCTGTTTTACACTTCGGTCCCTTCGTTTCAGGTTGTTTACCATATTATTCTGAATGAGGCCGGCCAGCATGATACTTTGATCGAGATACTCTTCCTGAAGTATGGTTAGCCCGATAAAGGATTCCGGAGAATTTGGGTCGAAGCCCACATATTTCTCTTCGTAGTTGTCCTCAAGAAAAATTACTTCGTTCTCTTTTTTGGCGGTATTCAGGTTTTGTTTGCTCTTGCTCAAACCCATCACGAAGGTTTCAGCACCGTAGGCCTGTGTGTGGTGCGAGTTACAGTGAATCGACACAAATACGTCGGCGTCTGCCTCGTTGGCAATCGCCGCTCTTTCGTGTAATTCCAGGAATACATCGGTCTTACGGGTATAGATCACCTTGATATTCGACTGTTTTTCCAGTATCTCACCCACTTTCAGGGTAACACTAAGTGCGATATCCTTTTCTTTATAGCCGTTTCCCCTGTTCCCGGGGTCTTTACCACCATGTCCCGCGTCCAGTACAACTACAAAGGGTTTATCGGCCTCATTGTCCGGGCCGGTGAAAGAGAATTGTGAAAACGATACTAAAATCAGGACTGAAAGAAATAAAATCTTCGTTCTCATGTTGTTAATAACGTGTGATGAAAATTGATATTTTAAAATCCTAAATATAAAATCCGACATAAAAAATATGCTTAATTTTGAGTGGTCAAAAACCAGGCCAAACGGGCGTAGTGTTTATTGCTCATCACAAAGAAAATCGAAATAAAGCAATGCAGCGATCCTTTGATGAAAATTTAATTCCAAACTTTTGAACAATCCTTCAAAATCATACAAAGGAATTTACCTGCAGTGCTACCCCCGTGTTCACAGCTGCTATCCGCTCCTGGTTCTGCTATTTCTTTTTTTCTTCGGAATCGTTACAATTCACGCACAGGATATCCCGAGCAAGAACGATGTGGTGATCGAATCGGAAAGGGAAGCCGACACCGCCACGGTCCGCTTAGCACCCGCTGTAACCCCTATAAACGAAGCCGTTGCGGATACGGTAAAGGTGGATACCGTAATTCCGGAACCTGAACTACTGCAGGATATCGTGGATTATTATGGGGAAGACTATGTGTACATCGACCGAAAGAACAACAAGGTGTATATGTACAACAAGGCCTTTATTGTTTATGAAGACATGCGCATCGATGCCGGGCTTATCATCCTCGACCTGAATAAAAACGAGGTTTCGGCAAAGGGGATCGACAGTGCCGGGGTATATTCACAACGACCAGTATTCGTGCAGGCTAACAACACTGCCGAGCCGGATTCGCTACGGTTCAACACAGACACCAAGAAAGCGATCGTTTACAATACACGAACCGAACAGAACGGGATACAGACAATTGCCGAAGTTACCAAGAAGGAGAACGATTCGGTGTATTTCCTTCGGAATGTGAAGTTCACCACCTCCAAGAATGTTGAAGATCCGGAATACTACTTCTATACCCGTAAAGCGAAATTCGTTCCGAAGAAAAAAGTGGTCACAGGCCTTACCAATATGTACATCGCCGATGTTCCAACGCCTATTGGCCTTCCTTTTGCCTTCTTTCCGCTAACCGAGAATCGCACCTCCGGTTTTATAATACCTACCATTGGGGATAACAACAACCGGGGATTCTTCTTCCAGAACGGGGGATACTATTTCGCCATAAACGATTATGTGGATCTAACGGTATTGGGCGACTACTATACCAACGGCAGTTATGGTCTCAGGGGTGAGACAGCTTATAACCTGAGGTATAAATTCAGCGGTAACATCAGTGTTCGTTACGAAAACCTCATAAACAGCGAAAGAGGCTTCCCCGATTTCAGTCAAAGTTCGTTGTACAATATTCGCTGGTCTCACCAGCAGGACCCGAAGTCGAACCCATCTTCCCGCTTTTCTGCTTCGGTGAACCTGGGTAGCAGCCGGTATTTCCGGCAGTCCATCAACCAGGTGAATAATGCCAGTGCACTGGTCAATACGCTGAGTTCGTCCGTTTCCTATTCAAAAACCTTCGAAGGTGAGCCCCAGGTTAATGTTACCGTTGCCGCAACGCATCAGCAAAATACGAACACGGAACAGATCAATATGTCCCTGCCGAACGTGAACGCGAATATGTCTCGTGTCTTTCCCTTTGCCCCGAAATCGGGGGTTAAGAAGGGAATTATTCAGAATATAAACTTCCAGTATGATGTATCTGCAGAGAACCGAATCGCAACGGTGGATTCGTTGTTCTTTAAAAGTGAGATGTTCAATGATGCTGAAGTTGGGGTACGCCACTCCATCCCTGTAAGCACGAACTTCAAGCTTTTCGACTATGTCAGTGCCTCAATAGGGACCGGGCTTAACGAGGTTTGGACCCTCAAAACCATCAAGGAGGACTACGATCCTACAGCAAATGACGGTGAAGGAGCTGTGGTTCGTGATACGATCTCGGGTTTCGACCGTTTCCTGACCTACAATTTTTCGACCAGCCTGGGTACCACACTGTACGGGATGTATAATTTTGAAAAGGACGGTCAGGATAAGAAGATAAAGGCGATCCGCCATGTGATGCGCCCTTCCGTATCATACAATATCAACCCTTCATTTGATCAGTATTACGACGAATACACCATCCCCTCGGCCGATCCTGAAGTAAACGACCAGGTGGTCCAGTACACAAGATTTCAGAATAGTATCTACGGCAGGCCCGGACAGAATTTTGCAAGTTCCATCGGATTCAGTCTGAGTAATACGGTTGAAGCCAAGGTTCGCTCCAAGGATACAACAGAAACTGAGGCAAAGAAAGTGGTTTTGCTCAACAACCTGAACTTCAGGACTGCGTATAACCTGGCGGGAGATTCTCTCCGTCTCGATCCGATCAGCTTTACAGGAAGTATCCCCATTGTAAAAAAGCTCGACCTGAACTTCAACGGGCGATTGGATCCGTATGCCCTGGACAACAGCAACAACAGGATAGAAGAATGGAATATTGACAATGGCGGCAGCCTTTTCAGGCTTACCAATGCGAACGTAAGTTTCAACTATTCGTTCTCCAGTAAGGATTTTGAAGGAGGTGCAGACGACGACCCGGACCTGAACAACGAGACCTTCAGGAATGGTGGACGACCCGACGACCTGTTCGGGGATGCGACCACTATCAATGACAGGGCGATCACAAAAGATGAGGAAACCGAAAGGGAGCGCAATGTGGATTGGTACAATTTCAGTATACCCTGGGACTTGAGAGTGGCTTATACCATGACCTACTCCAACCAGCGGCGACAGAACGAGATCAGTTCTCAGTCCATCATGTTCAGTTCGAACCTGGAACTATCACCACGCTGGAGTGTGGGAGTTTCTTCGGGTTACGATTTCAAGAATAAGGGTGTGACATTAACCCAGCTGCGATTTGTTCGTGACCTTGAAAGCTGGGAACTGCGCTTTAACTGGACGCCTATAGGAAGTATCAATACGAGCTGGTATTTTTATGTCGGGATCCGCTCCTCAGTCCTCAGTGATATCAAATACGACAAACGCCGTGAGCCCGATCGGGGGTTGTAGGTGTTGTTGTTCGTTGTTCGATGTTCGTTGTTTATTGTTTATTGTTTGTTGTTCAGTAAGGAATCAAATACACTAACATACCAAAATACTAACATACTAACACTCCACCTATGAAAAAGATCATCAATACACCGCAAGCCCCTGCTCCTATCGGTCCGTACAACCAGGCCGTAATGAAGGGTGATATGCTTTATACTTCGGGTCAGATCGCTATAGACCCAGCCACGGGAGAGTTATTCAAGGGATCCATTTCAGAAGAAACCAAGCTGGTGATGGAAAATATGAAAGCCGTGTTGGATGCTGCCGGGATGACCTTCGAAGATGTTCTCAAAACCTCAATTTTTATAAGTGATATGGGGAATTTTGGTGAGATCAACGCTGTGTATGGCAAGTATTTTAACGAAGAGACGGCGCCGGCACGTGAAACCGTTGAAGTGGCAAACCTTCCGAAATACGTCAACGTGGAGATCTCGATGATTGCCAGCCGTTAGTTTTCGTTCTCCTTGGTTGCGTTTGTGTTGTATTCCTCCGGAATGGAATTATCATCCGGTGTGACCGGAATGCTCTCATCCGTTTCCAATTCGACCTTTCTATTGAATAGTTTATGGATCAGCTCGCTGAAGGTATCGAAATCCACAGAATAGGAAACTCCAGCTCCCTGTTCGAAGATCTGGTCCTCCCCTATGAACTGTATATCGGCCTGCCGGTTAAAGAAGTTGATACGAAGGGAGCCGTCCTCATTCACCAGCCACTGTACCTCAATGTCCCCGGCCACGGTAGATTCATTCACTCCACCCACCGGTACACCTACCTTACCGTTGATTATGATGCGGTCGTTGATCTGAGTTGAAAGCGTGATCCCAACCTGGTCTGCAATGTCCTGGTCCGGAGTTCTGTTACCCGGGGTCCAATCCAGACCTACCTTGAATTTGGAATCCTGATTGGAGAACAAGTCGTTCACAAGACTGGAAACACTTTGGGCCACCGTATTAGAGAAAGCACCGGTTCCTTTCAGGTTATCGTTAACGAATGAATTCGAAGCCAGCAGGAACAACGCCTGTTTTTCACGTTGTTGAGCGTTCTGTAACTTGTATTCCAGCTCACTGCGAACTATGGAAGAGGCGCCGGGGAAGCCAATTTCGAAATTGATATCCGGTTGGATCAGTTCACCAGTGAGCCCGATAAGGACCTCTACATCAATCTTTCGGTTAACCGAGGGGTTGTCCAGTAAGATCGAAGGATTTGCAGTGGTCTCGTATTTTGCGGTAAGGTCTAGATTCGCACGTTCGGGCCTGCCGTCCCAGGTTATGTTACCGCCCGGTTCTACCGTAAATGTTTTCTGAACGAGTCCGCCATAACGGAAATCGTAAGTTCCTTCGATAACCAGGAAGTCACCCCACATCCTGAATTTCCCGAGGGTATTGATCTCCAGAAGCATGATCCCTGCTCCACGCCCTTTAAGTCGGGAATTATTCACCTGGTCCACGACTACTTCTACTTCTGCATTTTCGTTGATATCCAGTTCAAAGTTCAGTGAAAGTCCGCGCACCTCCTCCGAAATAACGGTCTCCCCACTGATTCGTGCTGCTTTTTCTTCCGGGGACAGGAACCTGATAAAGGAATCGTCACCAATCGATTCCGTATCGCTCAATGGAATTTTAAAGGTCGTTCCCTCTTCAGTAGTTGCCACAACATTGATCACAAGTTCCTGCGCGGGCCCTTTGATGTCGGCTATTCCACTAATGAATGCAGTTCCGTAGTACAGGGCTTCTTCGTCCGGTGGGGTATCCAATACCAGCAGACGGTCCGTATTGATACTGAGGTCTAGTTCCCAATCTTTGAAATTCCGGTGGGTGGCATGTCCGATAAGCGTTCCGGTCGTATTGTACTTGGTGTCGGTAATGGTGGTTCGTCCCAAATCGAATTTGTCCTTGGTGACGATCACCTGGGTATTATCGGCCAGGTCGAAGTCGGTGTTCAGGTAGGGAATCTTCATCCCGCTTTCTTCCAACAATAATCGCCCAAGAATATCAGGTGATTTATAGTTTCCGACCACCTTGGCATTACCCGTAACGAATCCACGGATATCTGTTATCACATCCGCTCCAAACGGGCTAAATGCCTGCATATTGAATCGTTCGAAGTCGACATCCAGCGAGATCTGGGGATTTTCGGGAGCAACATCTATTTCCCCTACCGCGTTGATGTTCTTTACGTTGTCGTTGATAAGTGTTGAATTGATGGAATATTTTGTGAGATCCTCATTTCCGCTGATATCAAGCGTAAGATCCCCGAAATCAACCCCGTTGATATTCACATCGTCTACGGTTACATTTGAACTTGGATAATAAAGGCCTCTTTTCTGAATGAAATTAAGCCTTCCGTTAACTACTCCATTCAGGTCTAGACTGTCGATATCCGGGGCAATGTTTCCGAAGGTAACATCCTGGAACTCCAGTTTCAGGTTCTTGTATGAACTATCCTGGACCACTCCCGCAAACCGGATGTATTCATTCTCATGGTTCAGGACAAGGGAATCGACCTTGATATACTTAAAGTTATCGCTGAAACTGATCTTGTTCAACTTGTTGTTGTTCTTGTTGATCTGCCATACCTTGTCTTTATATGTAATGTCTGATCGTTTAACCCCGACAACCGACCTACCCTCGGGGTTGATCGTATGGTAAAGGGAGAAATTGAACAGATCTCTTTGCTTCTTTCCGCCTTTGAACCTGGACCGAATGTAAAGTGTGTCCAGCAGTGTCTTATTGATCACGTTGATATCGGCGATCTGGTATTTACCTGTATCCACCGAATCGATAGAAATATAGGTGTTGTAAAGGGGATTGTCGTTATCCACCTGTATATTCACAGTTCCCAGGTAATTGTCCAGTACCAGTATTTCGGGCGAACGGAAATCGAGCTTGAACTCGGACTCATCGGAAGAGACCGAACCTTTCACCCTGGTATTCTCCCCAAACTTCAGTTGGGGCACGAAAACCTCCACTAACTTATTGTAAACTTCAAATTCGTAATCTATATACTGGTTTTCGGTAACCTCGTTGGGAATATAATTGGCGTAGATACTCCCTACTCCGTTTCGGAAGAGATCCGGAACATCCTCGATAAGGAATTCTCCAGCGATCTTCCCGCTTATGATATCCGGTGACTGAATCTCGATAGTACGAACCGATCCTTCAAAAGATGAGGTGATAAGGAAATCGTCGAAAAAGAAGTCGTCTTCCTCGTTCTGGTAGAACGATTGCACGAATTCAATAGTTCCCTCGGCATCATTAATGGTTGTTCCGTCCATATCCATGATGATACGGCCCGCAAAAACGGAGATACTATCCCTAGTGAAGAGATTGAGTTTATTCAGTTCGGCATATTCAACATCTGCTTCAAAATCATACTGGTTGAATTCCTTGGAAACGTCCACCAATCCTTTGAACTCCATTTGAAGATTTGGATCTTTTATAACCAGGTCACCGTCGAAGATCGGGTTCTTAAGATTTCCCGAAACAGTAATGTTCTTGTAGGTATATCCTTCCAACGCAATTGAACTAACAGTCCCGTCTATATGCGTGTCCACCGTTTCCTGGGTGAAGCCTCGTCCGTCGAAATCCAGGTTTGCGGAGATCTTACCAACGCTTTGCGTGCCTGTAAGTTTGCCCAGGTTGAATTGATCCAGAACCACATCGCCTTTGTAGTATGCATTCTCAATGTCGGTGGTGTTACCCATAGAGAATGTGGTTTCAAGGTTCCCGATCCCACTGTTCAGATTACTGGAAGTTTCAAGTTCGGAACCGGTTACGGTTGTATTCCCTCGGAAACTGAACCTGCCGAGTGGTTTGATCTCGTTCGGGAGCACATCCCCCAATACTCTCGGCATTAAACGTCTAAGGTCGTAGAAATCTGATACGATGGTGTGATTCCTCATTTCGATCCGGAAATCTCCATCAGGTTGTAACAGGTCCCTGAAGTAAAAACTTCCTCTTACGATCGACTGACTCGTACGTACATCGGCATCTGTTAACCTGAAATCGTTCAGTGTGCCTTCTAGGTTGCCACTGAACGCTATCTGCTGATCGGGACCAAACTCGTTATAAAATCGGTTCAGGTCGTTTGTCGCGATAACTGCATCCCTTAGCTGAGCAGATATCCTTACGGTGTTGTTAAAATCGCTCATCCCCTCCTGACCGTAGTTGAAGAGGACATTTCCGGTGATGGTAGACTGGCCTGTCTCCAGGGACAGGTCCTTGAACTCCATGCGCTCACTGTTGTAGGCAAAATCTGCCGATAGGTTCTCAACCGGAATACCAAAATCGGTTAGCATCGACAATGCCAGAATATCCGCACGGATATCTGGTCCATCGACGTTGAAATCCTTGGCTTTGAGATTGATGTTGTTCATCTCCAAAATCTCGGGTTCGTCAAGGTTCTCATCGGTTATCTTGAGACGTGTGTTTACCAGGGCTACATCGTTGCTGAGGAGAAAAAAGGGCTCTTCACTCTCCGCACCGGTATTGAATTTCTCGGTGAAGATGTACAGGTTATCGTCCTTTTCATCCTTATAGGTTTTTATGTATAGCTTGCTGTCCCTAAGCTCGACCTCCCCGAATTCCAACTTCCCTTTGATCAGGTTGGGAATACTGAGGATATTTGTCTGTAGCTGCCGGGCATAAATGAGCGTGTCTTTGTGATGATCCGCAACGTAAACTTCCCGGATATCAACCTCGCCTTTCCAGTTAAGGCCAATTCGTTCGATATGGATATCCGTGCCATAGGTTTCATTCAGATCCTCCGTAACTTTAGTTGCGATCTTCGTCTGAACAGCCGGCATAGATAAAATGATCACAATAAGCAACAACAGCAGCACTATTACGGCAATGGTGCGAAGTATTATTTTCCGGAGTTTTTTGATACGCTACTAAAGTTTTAATTTTGCACCCAATAAACGTGCCCAAATTGTCAACAGACGAAAACATATTTATCCTCGGCATTGAATCTTCCTGCGACGATACGGCTGCCGCTGTTATTAACAACGGCGTAGTATTGTCCAATGTTGTCGCTACGCAGAAAATCCATGAAGCCTACGGTGGCGTTGTTCCCGAGCTCGCATCGAGAGCTCATCAGCAAAACATCGTCCCGGTGGTACATGAGGCACTGCGCTTAGCAAATATCGATAAAAAAGACGTAAGCGCCATAGCCTTTACACAGGGTCCCGGACTCATGGGATCACTGCTTGTGGGTTCTTCATTTTCAAAGTCGTTTGCCATGGGAATGGACGTGCCCCTTGTCTCGGTGAATCATATGCAGGCACATATCCTGGCTCATTTTATCAAGGCAGATGAGCAGCGGGCTCCCGCTTTTCCATTCATTGCCTTAACTATTAGTGGTGGACACACGCAGCTGGTTAAAGTAAATGACTATTTCGATATGGAGATCATCGGTGAGACCCTGGATGATGCGGTTGGGGAAGCTTTCGATAAGGCCGCAAAGATCCTTGGATTGTCCTATCCGGGCGGACCATTACTGGACAAGCTAGCACAAAAAGGCAACCCGAGTCGGTTCCCGTTTCCGAAGCCAAAAGTCGGGCCACTTGAGTTTAGTTTCAGTGGGTTGAAGACTGCAGTACTTTATTTTGTTGAAAAGGAAACCAAAAATGATCCGAATTTCGTTCAGGAGAACCTGGAAGACATCTGTGCCGGACTTCAGACGACCATCGTTGAATACCTGATGGAAAAACTACAGAATGCGGTTGATATGACGGGCATCAACGAGATCGCCATAGGCGGTGGCGTATCGGCTAACAGTGGGATACGTAAAGCGTTGAAGGATGCAGAACTAGAAAGAGGATGGCGAACGTACATTCCTAATTTCGAATACTGTACAGATAATGCTGCTATGATCGCTATGGTAGGCGAACTGAAATACAAAACCGGCCAGTTTTCGGAAACCGACATAGTTTCAAAAGCAAGAATGAGGTTATGAAAAATGAGAAGAGTGAACAGATCGTAACACGAATCCGGGCAGCCCTGAAACCCTGGAAAGATAAGATCACAGAAAAGCGGATGTTTGGCGGTTATTGCTTCCTCTACAATGGAAAGATGTGTGTGGGAGAAACCAAATTCAGGCTCATGGTTCGCGTACCAGGGGTCTATATGAATGATATATTGAAAGAACCACATGTTGGCCCGATGGATTTTACCGGCAGACCATTAAAGGAATTTATATTTGTTGCAGAACCGGGTTATGATACCGAAGAAAAACTGCAGCGATTTGTGGAATACGGCATCGCCCATGCCAAGTCAAAAACCGAAGGCTAATGCAATTATTCTACGAGCCATCACTGGAAGAGAATTCCTCCGAGATTGTTTTCGGCAAGGACGAAAGCAGGCATATATCCAAGGTATTGCGCAAACAAACGGGTGATTTACTGAATATCACGAATGGGAAAGGATGGTTGTTTACTTCGGAAATAACCCGAACAGACCACAAATCTACGGTCGCAAAGATCGTTTCCGCCGAATACAGTCCGCCGCTACCCTACCACCTGCATCTGGCGGTAGCGCCGACCAAACTTAACGATCGCTTCGAGTGGTTCCTGGAAAAGGCCACTGAAATAGGAGTTTCCGAGATCACGCCGCTGTTGTGTGAGCACAGCGAACGAAAGGTGATCAAGTTGGAGCGCTACGAACGGATCGTTCGAAGTGCGATGAAACAGTCCCTGAAGATGTGGAAACCCAAACTAAACCCGATCTGCAATTTCGAGATCTTTGTCCGTGAAAAGAATCCGGATGCAATAAAGTGTGTAGCACATTGTTATGATACTGAAAGATCATCGCTGAAGGATACGATCGTTGCTGGAAAACCGGTGATACTGATGATAGGCCCGGAAGGTGATTTTTCCGCTGATGAAGTGGAACTGGCGGTGCAAAATGAGTTCAAACCTGTTCACCTGGGTTCAAGCCGACTTAGAACCGAAACTGCTGCTGTTGTTGCCTGCCATGCGGTTTCATTTGTAAATGAATAGACTTAGTTACGAAAATTTCATTTTCAGAAATAATACTGCCCGGTTAGATAAATTATGGGCAGGCCAAGGAGAAATTGGCATTGAACTTCTGAGATCGATAGATCATTTAAACTGGTGGAATTTGTATTTTTGACCAAATGACTTCGAAGACCCTGATATTCCTGTTGATCACAATTTCCTCCTTCGCTGTTTCCGCTCAGGAGATCGCGGTTTTAAGATATGGTGGTGGCGGTGATTGGTACAGTAATCCCACTGCCCTTCCGAACCTGGTTAGATTCTGCAACAGGGAGATAGATACGGCTATCAATGAACAGACAGCTGTTGTGTCACCATCGAGTATCGATCTGTTCGACTACCCATTTGTTCATATGACCGGACACGGAAACGTTTACTTCAACACCGAAGAGGCCGGGAATATTCGCGACTATTTGCTAAGCGGTGGATTCCTGCATATAGATGATAACTACGGAATGGACCAATACCTGCGGAAAGAACTCGTTAAGATTTTTCCAGATAAAGAACTCAGGGAACTGCCCGGCGATCATCCTATTTTCGACTACGCCTATAATTTCCCAGACGGACTTCCGAAGATCCATGAACACGATCGCGGAAGACCACAGGCTTTCGGGATCACGCACGAGGGAAGGCTGGTACTTTTGTATACCTTCGAGAGTGACCTGGGCGATGGCTGGGAAAACCCTGAAATTCACAACGATCCACCGGAAGTGCGGCTAAAAGCCCTTAGAATGGGTGCCAATATCATCAAATATGCGTTTGAGAACTGAGCGATGGTACAGCTTTCTCATAATTCAAACACCTTCGAAAAAAAGGATTTCCCTATTGTCCTGGTATGTGACGATGTACGAGGCCCAGCCAATATTGGAGCCTTGTTTCGGATAGCTGAAGCATTCGGGGTGGCAGAGATCATTTTCGGGAATGCACAGCCAGATCTGAGTTCTCCCCGTATGAAACGAACTTCAAGGGATTCTCATCTTCGGGTGGCTCATTCTGTTTCAGAAGATATACATACTATCATACAACACATGAAAGAAGGTGGCTATGAGATAATCTCACTCGAGATCACCGATGACAGTGAGCGTATAGAGAATTTTAAATGGGACAGGCAGCGTAAACTTGCTCTGGTCGTGGGTAATGAGGCAAATGGGATATCGGAAGCAGTGCTTGCCGATTCGGATAAGATCCTTCATATTGAGCTATTTGGGAACAATTCGAGTATTAATGTGGCCCAAGCTACTGCAATCGCCCTATATCAGCTTACCCGATCGATCTGACAATTTATTATGGAACGCAAACTGAATACAGCCCTTCTTAAACCGGATGTCCAGGATTTTATCCGTCATTTTAGCGGTGATACTTCCAGGTTGGCTTTTTCGGGCAGTCCGTTCCCGGAAATTGATGTTCGTGAGTTGCTGGAGCAGATCGAATCCCGAAGGAAGATCGAAAAGAAACTTCCCACCTGGTACCGTAATTCTAATATCTGCTATCCACCAAAACTAAACCTGGAGCAGACGTCTTCCGAACAAACCGCAGCATATAAAGCCGAAATTGTCAAAGGACGAACCATGGTTGATCTTACCGGTGGTTTTGGGGTGGACAGTTATTTTTTCAGCAAGAAGTTCGAAAGAGTGGATCACTTTGAAACGAACGAATATCTTTCAGCTCTTGCGAAACACAATTTTAAGGAATTGAATATTGAAAATGTAACGTTTTACAATGAAGACGGAATTTCGGGCATAAAAGATAGAAATTATGACCTGATCTATGTTGATCCATCACGAAGAACAGCCGAGAAGCGAAAGGTATTCCTGCTCGAGGATTATACACCCGATATTCTGGGAAGCCTGTCTTACCTTCTGAAACGGACGAAGGTGATCATGGTCAAAACCTCTCCAATGCTGGATATTTCTCTTGGGATCAAAAGCTTTGGTCATGTAGCAGAAATTCACGTGGTTGCCGTCGATAATGAAGTAAAAGAGTTGCTTTGGATTCTTACTTCTGAAATAAACCAAATGCCCAAGATCGTGGCTGTTAATTTGTTGCAAGAGACTATGGAGCAATTTGAATTCAACTACGGTGATCAGGTTGATGACATCTTCAGTTATCCGATGGATTATCTTTATGAGCCGAATGCCTCGATTTATAAAAGTGGTGGGTTTGCTGTGATTGCAGAGAAATTCAGACTAAATAAATTACACAAACATTCTCATTTGTTCACCGGGAAGGATCTGATCGATTTTCCGGGCAGACGGTTTCGGATCGTTAAAACAGTCCCCTATAGTAAAAAAGCCATGAAGACCGCCCTGGATTTTGAGAAGGCAAATATTACTGTGCGGAACTTTCCGGAGAGTGTGGAGGCAATTAGGAAAAAATGGAAAATAAAGGATGGTGGAGATATTTACGTCTTTTTCACCACGGTGGCAAACAACGAAAAAATGATGTTACTTTGCGAAAAAATTACAAAATGAAACAAATGATCGTCCGCCTGATGTTCTTTATGGTAGTAGCTATGTTGTCGGCCCAGGAGGATTGCGCCTATAAGATCAATGTAGATTTGGAGAACGAGCAGTTCCGACTTACCAATGAAAAACTTGTGGAATACGAACTTGGGCAGGGAAATAGTGTATTCATTTATTTCAGCCTGATGAAACAGGACAAGATGAACAGTCTGGTGGCACAGATCTCCCTGAATGCGATAGAAATGCCACCGATTATGTGTTTTGATAGCAAAAGTCGAATTTCTTTTAAATTGGAAGATGGCAGTTTTGTTTCCCTCCCCTACCTGGATGAAGTGAATTGTGGCCGGCAAACGGATTATGAGGATCAACTGGATAACAGCACTTCCGAGGCCGCTTTTTTTATGGATACTGAAAGTATAATGCGTTTACGGTCCAGTGAGCTGGTTTCTATGCGGATAACGAGTATGAACACCCACTTCGATATGGACTTCAAATCGGTTATAAGCAATGCGACAATTCCGCAGCCCATTTATCCGAAGGAGTTTTTTACCCAGAACCTGAAGTGTTTGGATTAAACCCAAGCTAAAAACTACTTTTTTGTTTGCGAGAAAGTAATTGAAAAGTTACATTTGCATCCGCGTTTTACGCATACGATCTTTGATGGTCCGGAGAGGTGCCAGAGTGGTAATGGAGCAGATTGCTAATCTGTCAACGGGCAACCGTTGCCCGGGTTCGAATCCCGGTCTCTCCGCAAATAAATCCCGGTTACAATTGCAATTTGGGATTTGTATATTGTTTTTTTCAGCGCAAGCTGTTGCATCGGGGTGTAGCCCTTCGACTCCGCAAGGCGTCGCTCAGGATAAACTCCGCCCGGTTCTCGGGCTACTTGGTTTAAGTAGTTTTTTTGGAATTTGGGATTTGTATATTGTTTTTTCAGCGCAAGCTGTTTTATCGGGGTGTAGCGTAGCCCGGTTATCGCGCCTGCTTTGGGAGCAGGAGGTCGCAGGTTCGAATCCTGCCACCCCGACCGAGAAAAACCAGTCATGGAGATGACTGGTTTTTTTTATTCCCGAACGTGAAAAACTTGTTTTTCTAAGTGAAGGGAATAAAAAAAAAGCAGGACAACCGCAGGTTGCGGGTTTGTCTCGAGCACCGCCCCCACTTCAGGATCACGATCCGCCTTTGGCGGAGAGTAATCCTAAGACTCAAAACCAAGTTCACTTGAGTTTCGAAGAGTAAATAAAAAAGGAATCAGGAAGCAGCATTGCTTCCTGACCGACTTTCATTGAGCACCGCCCCCACTTCAGGATCACGATCCGCCTTTGGCGGAGAGTAATCCTAAGACTCAAAACCAAGTTCACTTGAGTTTCGAAGAGTAAATAAAAAAGGAATCAGGAAGCAGTATTGCTTCCTGACCGACTTTCATTGAGCACCGACCCCACTTTAGGGTCAAGAGCGGAGGGAGTAATCTAATTCAATTAATTTCTTTGCGGAACATAACAAACCGCTACACAAGTGCTTTGAATGTCACAGTCCTGGGGATTTCCCTGACTGTCATAAGTGCATACCATTGTGGTTGTTTCGTGGCATTGTACAATAGAACCGCATGGACAAGTCGTTGAGTCTGATTTTCCATCCATAAAACATGAGCATGATTCAGTTTTCGTACAATCTGTTCCATTTGCCAATTCCTTTAATTTTCGAATTAAAATCACTAGTGGAAGATCATCAGTGAATGACTGAACCACCGGGTCGTTGGAGTTTTTGATCATATCCAATCCCAGGGAAGAGTTGATCGTATTTCTCTGTAATAAGTTTTTAAATCTAGGTTTTAATTTCGACAATAGCTGCGCTCTTTGATTCTTGGAAAAGGGCTGCGTTTGTCCATTCCCTACGAACGTATAATTTCCATCCTTTTTTATGGTAATCATATCGGCATTAGATCCCGTTTTAAAACTAATCATTACCTCACCGCTTTTTGAGAATCTATAGATCAACTGTGCTTTTTTTCCTTTATTCTCGTAATGATAAGTAATTGTTTTGCTCTTTGGTTTTATATCGACTTTCTTGATTTTCTCATTGTCCGAAAAACCGCCTGCGTTTAAACATGTAAATGGAACTAATATCAGTACCGCGAGTAATGTTTTAAAGATTGTTTTCATAGTTCTAGAAGTTGTTTGCACAAATATGAAATGAGTTATACAATTTATATAAAATATTGATTGGCAATTGTTTAATTAAAATTAATATTCACATTCGATCATTAAGATACTCAAAAATATTTATCAGGTTAAATTCAATTTAATATCACGCTGTCATTATTCTATTTTGGGTGTTAAGTAGATTAGTGGCTGATGTTTTCTAATTCTGAAAAATCTTTATACGCCCTATTTAAAAGTTTCAATTACTTTTGACATACAACATTATTTGGCTAAATTTGCAGCCGTTTCAGAAATGAAGCAGCATCCGGTCGCGTAGCTTCCGCCTTCGTTCCACTACGGACGGACAGGCAGCTTCGCTCCACGACACAAGGTCGCGTAGCTCAGTTGGATAGAGCATCTGCCTTCTAAGCAGACGGTCACAGGTTCGAATCCTGTCGCGATCACTTAAGAATGAAAAGCAGCACGAAATGTGCTGCTTTTTTTATTTCCACGAGGAATGAAGTTTACTTCAATTCCGATGAGGGAATAAAAAATAGTTACAACAGCAGGTTGTTTGTTTTTCATTTAGACTACGGAACGTTTTCAGGATCACGTTAGTAATCCTGTTCGTATCAATTGAGTATTTCTACCTAGCAGTCATTCATCAAATCAAATCACCTCACCTTAAAACCGATACCTTACAAACGCTTCCATGGCAGCATAGTCGGCTAGTCCGACAGCCCGATAACCTGCTGCGGTGGCTTTGTTTCGCTCTTCGGCACGCATCCAGAACTCCCTGTCGTCGTCACCCTGGTACATCACCCTGTCCTTCTGCGATTGGTGAAAGAAGATCGCATGTCGCTTCTTGATGATCTGGTCCGGACTCAGAGGCACAGCCATATCGATCTCGTGAAGTTCCCATTCGTGCCAGGCTCCACGATATAACCACACCCAGCAATCTTTCATATAGGCCTCGCCCCGCAAGCGTTCGAGTGCTGCAAACAGTGCTTCCAGGCATACTTTATGCGTACCGTGCGGATCCGCCAGGTCACCGGCGGCATAGATCTGGTGGGGCTTTATCTTTGATATGATCCCTGTCATAAGTTCTATGTCATTTTCAGACAATTCATTCTTTTTCGGTCTCCCTGTTTCGTAAAACGGCAGATCGAGAAAATGAACATTATCATCTTCCAGACCTAAATATCTTGTGGCGGCCAACGATTCACTACGCCGAATCATACCTTTGACCTTGCGTAATTCATTACTGTCAACCGGATGTCCGTTAGGCGTATTGATTTCGGCAAGTAGTGCCTTGCTAATTTCTGAATCCGGGTTTAATGTCTGGCTAATTTCAAGGAATTTACGCGCTTCCTCGTTCGAGACCGCAATATTACCGGATGTCTGGTACACCACATGAACCTCATGGCCCTGTTCTACAAGTCGATCAAGAGTACCTCCCATGGATATCACATCGTCATCCGGGTGCGGACTAAATACTATCACGCGCTTAGAGGCCGGCTCCGCTCTTTCCGGTCGTTTGGAATCATCCGCATTGGGCTTCCCTCCCGGCCAACCCGTAATAGTATGTTGCAACCTGTTGAACATGGCAATGTTGAAGTCGTATGCCGAGCCTTCCTGCACTAGTAATCCAGACATACCATTGTTGTTGTAGTCGGAATCGGTTAGTCGCAGGATTGATTTTCCTGTCCTGCCACATAGCCAGACGATCGCCTTACTTTTGAGTTCGCTTGTCCAGTTACAGGGGCCAACCAGCCAGGGTGTACTGTTTCGAGTTAGCTGCGATGCGGCTTCATGATCGAGAACAAAGGTGGTATTCTCATGCCTTTGCAGGTAGGTTGCAGGTACTTCCGAAGTGATCTCCCCCTCCACAGTTTCCCTAATGATCCCCGCCTTATGCTGTCCCCAGGCCAGGAGCACGATCCGCTTTGCCCTGCGAACCGAAGCGATTCCCATGGTTATGGCCCTGCGCGGGACATTATCTATTCCGAGGAATGCGTCGGATGCATCAACGCGAGTGATATGATCAAGGGTGATCAGCCGGGTGTTCGAATTGAAATTCGAGCCGGGTTCGTTAAATCCTATATGACCTGTTCGGCCAATGCCCAGTAACTGGAAATCCAAACCTCCCAAAGCTTCGATCTTGTTCTCATATTCCACGCAAAACTCCAATATTTGCTCCGGATTTAGTTCTCCATTGGGGATATGAACATTTTGCGGCGGGATATCAATATGATCGAACAGGTGTTCATGCATAAAATTGAAGTAACTCTGGGTATCGCTCTTCCTCATTGGGAAATACTCGTCCAGGTTAAAGGTCACTACATTTTTGAAACTGAGTGCTTCTTCCCGATGCATTCGGACGAGTTCTTCGTAGACCTTTATCGGCGAAGAACCTGTAGCCAGGCCCAACACACAAGCAGAGCCATTTTGTTCTTTATCCCGTATCAATTCGGCAATTTCCCTGGCTACGACAGCAGATGCCGTTGTATGATTGGGAAAGGAAACATTATGAATTTTTTCAAATCGGGTGCTTTCAAACTGGCCTGCAGGCTGGTAGCTGATTTCCTTCATAATGTATGTGTTATTCGGGGTACTCGACCCTCAGATGATAGATATTCTTTAGTTTTTTCTTTAGTACTTTTTTAACGGTCTGGATTTCCTTGAAAGTTATATTAGCATTCAGAAACTGGCCATTCTCCATTTGTGATGTGACTATCTTTTCAACAAAATCATCGATCTTGGAGGATGTCGGTTCTTTAAGACTTTTACTGGCAGCTTCAACGCTATCGGCCATCATGAGGATAGCGGTCTCCTTGGAAAAGGGTATCGGACCCGGATAAGTGAAATCGGTTGGGTTAGCGGTACCGTTAAGCTCTTTTTCTTTGCTATAGAAATAATATACCAGGTTGGTGCCATGATGAGTTCGTATGAAATCGATTATTCTGTCCGGTAAGTTGTTCTTTCGGGCGATCTCAATTCCCTTGATGACATGATCAATTATGATTTTGGCACTTTCCTTCGGAGAGAGAGCATCATGAGAATTCGCAGTATTCACCTGGTTCTCCGTAAAGAAGGTCGGATTGATCATCTTTCCAATATCATGATAGAGGGCTCCCACCCTCACGAGCATCGCGTTGGCACCGATCTCATTGGCTGCCGATTCAGCTAAATTCGCCACATTCAAGGAATGATGGAAAGTTCCCGGAGCCTTGTTGGATAAGTCTTTGAGTAGCTTACTGTTAGTGTCGCTAAGTTCAAGTAATGATACATCAGATACCAGCCCGAATAATTTCTCGTAGAGATAGATCAGTGGGTGCGCGAATAAGGTGGCCAATCCGCACAGAATAAAATAACCGAAGGTTTCCAATTCCAGTGCTGCGATATTTCCTTCCTGTATGATATAAAAGGCAAAATAACCTATGATATAGATCAAAGTGATCTGCCCTACGGAAATGAACAGGTTAGCCCTTCTATAGAGTTCAGATACGGTAAGAATGGTCACTATACCTGCTATTATTTGTAGGAACAGGTATTCAAAGCTGTTCGGAACTATGAAGCCCAGTAGCAACAAGGTGAGCACATGAGCAAATAAACCAAGTCTCGGATCGAAGAATGCCTTCAGGATCAATGGAAGAATACAGAGAGGAACCACATAGACATATGCCGCGTCAAGTTTTACGACGAGAGTGGTTAGAAATACCATCAATACGATATTGAAGAATATGAAGGTAACCTTGGTATTATTCGAATAGATCTCCAGCCTGTATTTTTTCAGAAAAAGGAACAACATCAGGAATACAAGGGAAACCAGCAGGGTGTATCCCACCAGCAACCACATGCGGTTGGATTCGCTCCATACCTGAGAGGTGTACTCCGCCTTTAAGGATTCCAGTATCTGGTAGGTATCTCCTTCCACTACTTCCCCCCTGGCTATGATCCTGGCGTCCTTCTCAATGATTCCGCGGTTCGGACTTATGTTGTTTATTTCTGAAGCTATTGTGGATTCCGTCAGGTCTTTGTTGTACGAGACATTGGGATTTACCGATCTTTTCAAAAGGATTCGCAGCAGATCCTTCGTACTTCCCGAACCTGATGCCGATTCCACCAGGTTGTCGATCCGGCTGTCCAGTTCATCCTGCTTTAAGATCTGGCGATAGGTAATATCGTCTACTTCTCCTCCACTTTTAAGATAGATCTCCTTGTCCTGCGCGTATGGATGGATCTCATCGGTAATTCCATAGCGGTATAGTTCGTCGATGATGGCATCCGCTGTTCGTGTGATCCGATCTTTACTCTGCGAATAGAGCGTATCGACATAGGATTGCTCCAGTAGCTGGCCAAAACGCTCTTTGCTCTGGCTGGCTGCATTTCCGTCGAAATCGAAATAAGGTACAGCATTCTTTCTGAGTTCGTCCGTCTCCGCCTCTATGGCCTCTTCACTTTTTTTAATGGTGAAACTGAATGGGGCATAAAGATTTTCGTATTGCCAGGGTTTTCCCTTCTGAATATCGTATTTGAACTGACCGCCTTTGGGAAGAAGGTAAATCACTAGTAAAGTAGCGGCGATAAACAGGAAAACCTTGTATACGAGAGATTGTTTTTTGGAGAACTGGGACAACCGTTTGTTCATAAAATCAAATGTACAGGAAAAAGTAGAATTATTTCAATTATTATCGCCTTCCGCTTAGTTGAATACGTTGATAATTCAGTATATAATGTGTAAATTTGCAATTCTTACTATTTAAAGAAAATACACAATTATATGAGCAAGAAAGTTGTAATTGTCTCGGCCGCCCGTACTCCGATCGGTAGTTTCATGGGGAGTTTATCTTCTCTCACAGCCACATATCTTGGAACGGTGGCAATAAAAGGTGCCCTGGACAAGATCGGTCTAAATCCCGAACAGGTTGAGGAGGTATTTATGGGGAACGTGGTCCAGGCCGGTGTTGGTCAGGCGCCAGCTCGCCAGGCTGCATTAGGTGCAGGGATACCGGATTCAGTGCCATGTACAACCGTGAATAAGGTTTGTGCTTCAGGTATGAAGGCTGTGATGCATGCTGCCCAGGCGATCGCTTTAGGTGATGCTGATGTAGTGGTTGCCGGAGGTATGGAGAGCATGAGCAATATTCCACACTATGTTCATTTGAGAAATGCTCATAAATTCGGTCCGAAACAAATGGAAGACGGAATGCAGAAGGACGGCCTTGTAGATGCCTACGATCAGCAGGCTATGGGTGTCTGTGCCGATCTGTGCGCTTCCGAATATAATTTTTCAAGAGAGGATCAGGATGCTTTCGCGGTTCAGTCATACGAACGATCTGCCAAAGCCTGGGCGGAAGGAAAATTTGCAAATGAAGTGGTTCCCGTCGAGGTTCCCCAGCGAAGAGGAGAACCGGTAATTGTTTCTGAAGACGAAGAATACAGGAACGTAAGAATGGAAAAGATCCCTGCCCTACGCCCTGCCTTTACAAAGGAAGGCACAGTGACAGCGGCGAATGCTTCAACCATCAATGATGGTGCAGGTGCAATGGTCCTGATGAGCGAGGAGAAAGCACAGGAACTCGGACTTACGATCTTAGCTGAAATATCCGGATATGCAGATGCTGCCCAGGAACCAAAGTGGTTCACTACTGCGCCGGCGAAAGCACTACCGAAGGCACTGGCAAAAGCTGGTATCGGGCAGGATGATGTGGATTATTTTGAATTCAATGAAGCCTTTTCAGTAGTAGGCCTGGCGAACATGAAGCTGCTTGGTCTTTCCGATAGCAAAGTGAATGTAAATGGCGGTGCTGTCTCACTCGGACATCCGCTTGGATGCAGTGGTGTGCGGATCCTAATCACCTTGCTGAATGTACTTCAGCAAAACAATGGCCGCTATGGTGCCGCGGCTATTTGCAACGGTGGTGGCGGAGCATCGGCCATGGTGATCGAACGTAAATCCTAGTCAGACATACGAATGAGATATGGCCTGTCTAATTTAAGCCTGGTTCCACTTAGAGCCGAAGCATCAGACCGTAGTGAGATGGTATCCCAGGTACTTTATGGGGAAACCTTCAAGGTACTGGATTGTCGGAAAAAATGGAGTCGGATCAGGTTGAAATCGGACAGCTATGAAGGTTGGATCGATAATCTCCAGTTCATGGAGATCACAAAAGAGGATTACACGGCACTGAATGAACTCCCCGGAAAACTATCATCGGATCTTGTCAACTTTATCACCACCGAAGATTCCCAATTGATCACGGTTACCATGGGCAGTAATATTGCAGTAACTGAATTCCTAAAACATAAATTCGAAGGGCACGTTGTTGGAGATCAGCAGCCAAAATCCACCATCGTGGACACCGCCCTGTTATATTTGAACACACCTTATCTATGGGGTGGAAAATCACCCTTTGGGATAGATTGCAGCGGGTTTACCCAGATGGTGTACAGGCTATGTGGTTATAACTTACTTCGGGATGCGAGTATGCAGGCGACTCAAGGTGAAGCCCTCAGTTTTATAGAAGAAAGTGAGCCGGGAGACCTGGCTTTCTTCGACAATGATGAAGGCAATATCGTTCATGTAGGTATTATCATGGAAGATCATCATATCATCCATGCACATGGAAAGGTTCGGATAGATCGTCTGGACCACAGCGGGATCTTCAACCACGAAAAAAGATCCCACACCCACAAGCTGAGAGTTATAAAACGGATTATATAAAAAAATCCTCCGTCACTTTCGATCGGGAGGATTTTTTATGATGATATTCTAAAGACTACTGTCCGCCGTTTAGAATTTCATCGAGTTTAGCCTTAGTGGCCTTTTCTTTATCATCCATGCCTAATCGGCCATAGATATTCATTAGAGTTCTTACCAGTCCTTCATTCTTAGGCCTGTCCACCATGGCGTCCTCCAGGTAAGGCAATGCTTCTTTGTACAATGCCTCCTGTTGTAATTTCAGTTCGTCGTATCGATCGTAATCTGCACTTGAAGATCCCAGGGAGTTCATCTCTTCAATGATCTTGGTTTCCCCTGAAAGGATCAATTGTGCAAGGTTGATCTTGGCGTTGGTGTATTTTGGATCCAGCCTGAGCGCTTTTTTGTAGTATTCTCTCGCCTTATCTGTTTGCCCGATATCGGTACTGCTAACACCAAGGTTGTAGTACAATTCAGGGTTATTAGGATCACTTTTGATAACCTCTTCCATGATCTGGCTGTATTTGGCCATATCGCCCATTTTCAATGCCAGTGATCCTTCCGCCTGTAATAATCCAATATCATCCGGGTTAGCCTCCCTGGCCTTTTTCATAAGAGCAAGGGCTTCATCATTCTGACCAAGTTCAATATACAATCTTGTAACCTTCTCAAGGATATCGGCCTGTACGGACTCCGACATTCTCTCTTCGGGGTTAGTATATTTACCTGTAAGCATATTGGTGTTTCGATCTGCTTCGGAACCAAATACAACTTCTTCACCGGTTTCAATATCAGTCGCTACCCACTCCTGTTTGATCCCTGAATAACCCATATCAAGAAGTTTCTTGTAATATGTAAGGGCTTTGGGATAGTCTTTCGCATTTACGGCATTTCCCGCAGCGAAATATAGATCTGAAGTATCTTTTTGAGCCTCGTAGCTCATATACAATTTCTCCGAGGCGCGACTGTAATTCTTCGCATTCTGATCATTGATAGCACTATTCACCAACGCTACGCGCAGGTTCTGCATACCAACTGAAAGATCGGACGCGACTGAGCCTTTTGGGGATAGTTCGCCGGCCATTTTAAAGGATTCAGCAGCTGTTTTCAGCTTGGCATAGTCGGCAGTACCCGCCTCTGCAAGGTAAGCATTGCCTTTTACCACGTAGAAGTTCGCCTTCATATCATCGTCGGCAGCACCCAGAAGGGATTCCGCCTGGTTGATATAGGAAATAGCTTCCGAAGCATTTCCGCTACTCAGGGCTCTTTCGGCTTTCTTTATCTCCTTCTTCTGCGCGAAAACTACAGCTGAGAGACAAAAAAGGCCTGCCAGCAATATTTGTTTTTTCATTGTAATGGTTTTAATTTTTATTCGTTGTTTTCAGTATTCGTCTCTTCTGTATCAAGAGTGGTGCCATTTTCACCTTCTGAGATCTCATCACCGTTCTCATCAACTTCATCCTCATCGTGCATAACCTTAGCGACAGCCGCTATGGCGTCGTCCTCACGCACTTTGATCAAACGAACTCCCTGGGTAGCTCTACCCATCACCCGGAGATCCTCTACCGCCATACGGATGGCAATTCCCGACTTGTTGATGATCATGAGATCGTCGGCGTCACTCACGTTTTTTATGGCTACTAAGTTACCTGTTTTTTCTGTAACATTAATGGTTTTCACGCCTTTTCCACCGCGATTCGTCATTCGATAATCCTCTATACTGGAACGCTTTCCGTAACCATTTTCAGAAACAACCAGCACGTCGGTCTCATCATCGTTGATCGCGATCATTCCAACCACTTCGTCATCTTCATGTCCGAGGGTTATTCCTCGTACTCCGGAAGCATTTCGACCCATAGGTCTAGTCTTTTCCTCCTCGAAACGAATCGCCTTCCCACTTTTAACGGCCAGCATCACTTGGCTGTCGCCTGTTGTTAATTTGGCTTCCAGCAATTCGTCGCCTTCACGAATGGTGATCGCATTGATCCCATTGGTCCTGGGCCTGGAATACTGTTCCAGTGGTGTTTTCTTCACCTGGCCTTTTTTGGTGGCCATGATAACATAATTGCTGTTGATATACTCTTCGTCCTTAAGGTCCTGCGTACAAATAAATGCTTTCACCTTATCTTCCTGTTCGATATTGATCAGGTTCTGAATAGCTCTTCCCTTGGAAGTTCGACTTCCTTCGGGAATTTCGAATACGCGCATCCAGAAGCATTTTCCTTTTTGAGTAAAGAACAACATATACTGGTGGTTCGTACCTACGAACAGATGCTCTAGGAAGTCCTCGTTACGTGTGGCCGAGGCTTTCTGGCCTACTCCACCCCTGTTCTGTTTTTTGTACTCGGTAAGGGAGGTTCGTTTGATATAGCCCGCATGAGAAATAGTGATCACCACCTTTTCATCAGCAATCAGATCCGTGATGCTTACATCACCACCGGCGTATTCGATTACCGATCTTCGCTCGTCTCCGAACTTGTCCTTGATCTCGACCAATTCCTCTTTGATGATATCCATCCTGCGATCTTTTCGGGCAAGGATATCTTTATAGTCTTCGATGGTCTTCATCAGTTCCTCATACTCACTTCTCAGCTTGTCCTGTTCAAGGCCTGTAAGCTGTCTTAGTCGCATCTCAACAATAGCCCTGGCTTGTATCTCCGTAAGTTCGAAGGTCTTCATGAGTTTCTCACGGGCTTCGTCAGCGTTTGCCGAGGCACGGATCAGGGCGATCACTTCGTCGATATTGTCTGAAGCGATGATCAATCCTTCAAGTATATGAGCCCGCTCCTCTGCCTTGCGAAGAAGGTACTGAGTCCTGCGCGTAACCACTTCGTGACGATGTTCCACGAAATAGTGGATCATTTCCTTTAGGTTCAATAGTCTTGGTCTGCCATTTACCAGGGCGATATTGTTCACACTGAAACTTGCCTGAAGCTCAGTGTACTTATACAACATATTAAGTACGATGTTAGGAATGGCATCGCGCTTCAGAATATACACTATGCGCATTCCTTTCCTGTCACTCTCATCCCTGATGTTCGAGATCCCCTCGATTTTCTTGTCATTGACGAGATCGGCCGTTTTCTTGATCATATTGGCCTTATTCACCTGGTAGGGTATCTCACTTACCACGATGCATTCTCGTCCGTCTATCTCCTCGAAATTGGCTTTCCCGCGCATGACGATGCGACCCCTCCCGGTATGAAAGGCATCTTTCACTCCTTCGTAGCCATAAATTACCCCTCCGGTCGGGAAATCGGGGGCTTTTATGTGTTGCATCAACTCATCAATCTCGATGTCGTTATTGTCGATATACGCAATGGTTCCATCGATCACTTCGGAAAGGTTGTGGGGGGGCATATTGGTAGCCATACCTACCGCGATCCCGGAGGCGCCGTTGATCAGCAATCCCGGCACTCTTGTGGGCAGCACGGTTGGTTCCTGGAGTGTATCGTCAAAATTCAGCTGGTGATCCACAGTTTCCTTGTCGATATCCGAAAGCATTTCTTCGGAGATCTTCTGCATCCTGGCTTCGGTATATCGCATGGCTGCCGGACTGTCGCCGTCTATGGACCCGAAGTTACCCTGACCGTCTACCAGCATATAACGCAAACTCCATTCCTGTGCCATACGTACCATAGCGTCGTACACCGATGTATCCCCATGGGGGTGATATTTACCCAATACCTCACCCACTATCCTGGCAGATTTCTTGTGAGCACTGTTTGCCCTTACACCCAATTCGTGCATGCCGTAAAGCACCCGCCTGTGCACCGGTTTCATACCGTCCCGCACATCTGGCAGCGCTCGTGACACAATGACGGACATAGAGTAATCTATGTACGCCGATTTCATTTCATCTTCTATGTTTATAGGGATCAATTTTTCGCCTTCAGCCATAAAAAAATTGCTTTAAAATTCGTGTTAAAATCTAATGAGGCAAGATACAGCTTTTTGCAGGTTTTTAGCGGGGTTTCGGACGCAGAAATTAACGATTTTATTAACAAATAATTAGTAGTAAATCGTTAATAAGTATCGAACTTTATACTTTGAATTTACATTGTTTTTTCGTCCTTTTACGAGAGTTGCCTCAAAGTGGGTATGGTTTTTGCCTTTTTTTAGGTAATTTTAAAGTTTTTAGAAGGAATAGGATTTAATTTATGGATGACAATTTTTCCCCAAGAGTAAAAGACGTGATCGCGTTCAGTAAGGAAGAGGCCCTGAGATTGGGCCACGACTTTATTGGTACCGAGCACCTGATGCTGGGATTACTCCGGGATGGAAATGGTAAAGCAGTAACGATCCTTAATGCCCTGGATGTTGACCTGAACCACTTGAGACGAAAGGTAGAGATTCTAAGCCCTGCCAATCCAAGCCCCGGAACCAGTACGAACGACAAGAAGAACCTGCACCTCACAAGACAGGCGGAACGAGCCCTAAAGACGACTTTCCTCGAAGCAAAGCTGTTTCAGAGTTCGTCGATCAATACCGCTCACCTGCTGCTATGTATACTTCGGAATGAGAATGATCCCACCACGAAGTTGCTCAACAAGCTGAAAGTGGACTATGATGGTGTAAAAGATCAATTCAAGCTTATGATCACTAACGACGAAGATTATATAGAAAGCCCTACCTCCGAATCGTTCCCGAATGAGGACGATACCTCGGGGGATGAAGATACTTCCAAGGATAACCTGTTCTCCGGTACGGCCGGAAAAGGCAATAAGAAGTCCAAGACTCCTGTCCTGGACAATTTCGGGAGAGACCTTACGCATCTTGCCGAAGAAGGTAAGCTGGACCCTGTAGTAGGCCGGGAAGGTGAAATACAACGTGTCTCACAGATTCTCAGTCGAAGAAAAAAGAACAATCCCCTGCTTATCGGTGAACCGGGAGTGGGTAAATCGGCTATCGCCGAAGGCCTCGCCCTGAGGATCATCCAGAGAAAAGTATCGAGAATACTTTACGACAAACGTGTGGTCACACTCGACCTTGCAAGCCTGGTCGCCGGTACCAAGTACCGCGGACAGTTTGAAGAGCGAATGAAGGCGGTGATGAATGAGCTGGAGAAAAACGACGACATCATACTGTTCATCGATGAGATCCATACTATCGTAGGTGCGGGTGGCGCTACAGGTTCGCTCGACGCTTCCAATATGTTCAAACCGGCGCTGGCCAGGGGTGAGATTCAATGCATAGGGGCTACGACCCTTGATGAATACCGACAGTATATCGAGAAGGACGGTGCTCTGGAACGACGTTTCCAAAAAGTTTTGGTTGAACCTACGAGCGTAGAGGAAACTATCGAGATCCTTCAGAATATCAAGGATAAATACGAATCGCATCACAATGTCCAGTACACGGATGATGCCCTCGAAGCCTGTGTGAAATTGACAAATCGGTATATGACGGAACGTTTCTTACCGGACAAGGCTATAGATGCCATGGACGAAGCCGGCTCCCGTGTACATATTACGAATATCAATGTTCCGGAGAAGATCCTGGAGATTGAGAATAAACTGGAAGAAGTACGGGAATTGAAGAATTCCGTGGTCAAGAAACAGAAGTACGAAGAAGCGGCTAAGTTACGAGACGACGAAAAAAACCTTGAAAAAGCCCTCGCTACCGAACAGGAAGCATGGGAAAAAGAGTCTAAACTACACCGGGAGATCGTTGATGAGGAAAATGTTGCGGAAGTTGTTTCCATGATGACAGGTGTGCCGGTGAACAGAATTGCACAGACCGAAAGCAATAAACTTGCCGAGCTGCCCGAAAGGATCAAGGGAAAGGTCATAGGGCAGGACGAAGCCGTGGCCAAGGTTGTAAAAGCCATTCAGCGAAACCGTGCCGGACTCAAGGATCCGAACAAGCCTATAGGTTCGTTCATATTCCTTGGGCAGACAGGTGTTGGTAAGACGCAACTAGCGAAAGTACTAGCCAGGGAACTCTTCGATAGCGAAAATGCCCTGGTGCGTGTGGATATGAGTGAATACATGGAGAAATTCGCGGTTTCACGACTAATTGGAGCACCTCCGGGATATGTGGGTTATGAAGAGGGTGGCCAACTTACCGAGAAGATTCGAAGGA
>JAUIIU010000099.1 GCA_030431695.1 Bacteroidia bacterium
TGAATGGATCCGTAATCGGTATTTAGGTTCATTGACCCGGTAACAGTCCCGATCTTGTTCGGGAGATAGCTTCCGCGGCCAACCAATTTATCCACTTTTCCAACGATCAGCTTTCCGTAGTCGCTATTGTAGTTCAGGTCTTTCACATCCTGTATTTCCGAATTGGAATAGTCTGCGTTCACTTCAAGCCGTTCGGCTTTATCGATTGTAAAACTGGAATAATCGGCATTGATCCTTCCGCTTTTCATATAATCGATGGTCGAATTATTGGTGTAGTCAAAATTCAGTGAATTGTTGTCGGCCATAAGGTCCCCGATAACGATCTGGCCGTAGTCGCAGTTGATCTTTGCGTTTCCTTCCAGTCGGTTCAGGTTTATGGCACCGTAGTCGTTGTTAAGGTCTACCGAATTGGTCACCGGCATTTTGATCTCGTAATTCACCTCTACCTGTACATTATTATTCTTTCCCCAGATGCTCCAGCCGCCTTTCTTACCATTGAATTCGGTTTTGGCAGTTACCTGTGAGGCACTTCCCGAGAAATCCACTTCGATCTCATCCAGGCGTTTTTGAACCTTTTCCTCATTGTTACCATTTGTGGTAATGGTCACTTCAATCACAACCCGGTTTTCGCTCCAGGTGGTGATATCAATATTTCCGTAGGCATTGTCTATACGAACACCGGCATTTGCATTTACAGTGTATTCCTTATTCAACGTCTTGGTCTTGGTGTATTTTCCTTTGAACTTTTCGTTTGCCGTTGCCATTAATGGCAGTAGCATTAATATGATCAGGGATTTAGATAGTAATTTCATTGTCATTCGTTTTAAGGTTTTTGATTTCCTCGACGATAACCACCACCTGCTCGAGCAGATCGATCCTTTTCTGGAAATTCGAGATCATCGCATAGATGACACGTTTGTCGTTTCCGCTTTCCACAAGATCCTTTTTGAGCATCTGGTATTCTTCTTCAAGGTTGGTTATTTGATTCAATGCGTCTTCGATCATCACTTTGGTTTCGGGTGTTTCGAAACTCTTCAGCTTTTCGATCTCACTATTGATGGTTGTTACAAAGAAGGTTTGAGTTTGCTCCATTTCGGGAGAAACACTTGCCAATTCTCCGGATGGTTGAGGACTTTTCAGCAATGAAAATCCAAGTCCGATGATCACAACCACCGATGCAGCTATCGAAAGCGGTCTCCACCAGTTGGTTCGAGGCTTCGCTTCCTGTGCCGAATTCAATCGATCCAGGAACCGCTTCTGATGCCCATCCGGAGTTTGATGCACATCAAACTGGCCTTCCAGGGATTTAAACAATTCGTCTATAGTATTCTTTTTCATACTGCTTGAGTTAACTTCTTTCTTAAACTTTCTTTCGCACGGGAGATCAAAGTCCTGCAATTGGCATAACTTATTTCCATGATCTCACATATTTCCTCGTAATCATATCCTTCTATGAAGTGCAGGTTAAGTATCTGTTGATAACTGCTGTGCAATTCATCCATATATGAGAGCATCCGTTTTGCCTGCATTTCCGGATAGTCATCATAACCGTTTAAGTCCTCAACTGTGTTTTCTTCGGAAAGAAATTCATCCGAAACCATTACATACTTACTGGACTTCCGATACTGGGTCAGGCTGTTGTTGATCACTATTCGTTTCAACCATGCCCCGAAGGTCGCATCACCTTTAAAACTGTCGAGTTTGCTAAAGGCCGTGATAAACGATTCCTGCATGATATCCTCCGCTTCTGCACTGTCTTTCACGATACGCAACGAGGTATTGTACATTGCCTGCTGATACCTGTTGTATACTTCCAGTTGGGCCAACTGATTCCCCTGCTTACAAAGAACGAGTAACGCGTCTATATTTCGATTGGTTAGTGACAACTAAAAAAACAAATGTTTACCCTAAAGATACGTCTCTCGTGTATTTGTTACACTTGTGTAAATATTTTTTTCTTATGGCATAACAATTGACCTAACTAGTAGCAGAAAGCAAGCTATTTTCCCCTGTAAACAGGGGTTTAAGGCAGAATGAAGAATTTGATAATCGAAATTTGAGATTGTGCACAGTATGATTTGTGACACAATGTCGTACATTATTATATGGCCAAAACAAAATTAACTTCAGTAGACAGTTTGTCATTTCAGGATATAACCGAAGATGCGGATCTAATCCCCCTGATGACCCCGGAGGACGAGGACGCTATGAACAAGGAGGATCTTCCTCAGATCTTACCCATACTGCCCCTTCGGAATACAGTACTCTTCCCGGGAGTGGTGATCCCGATTACCGCCGGAAGGGACAAATCAATCAAACTGATCAACGAGACCAACAAAGGCGATAAGCTCATAGGAGTGGTTTCCCAGAAGGAAGAAGCCAATGAAGATCCAGGTATCCAGGATATCAATCGCATTGGGACAGTTGCACAGATCCTCCGCGTTCTCAAAATGCCAGACGGGAACACTACGGTGATCATTCAGGGTAAGAAACGATTTGAGGTGAACGAGGTGATGACCAGCGATCCCTATATGACCGCGACCATCAGTGAGGTAGCCGAAGCCAGACCCGCAGCGGATAACGAAGAGTTCAAGGCGATCATAGATTCCATCAAGGAAATGGCGCTGGAGATCATAAAGGACAGCCCCAATATACCTTCGGAAGCGGCCTTCGCCATCAGGAATATAGAGAGTACGTCCTTCCTGGTGAATTTTGTCTCTTCCAATCTTAACATCACCGTTGAGGAAAAACAGCAATTGCTGGAGATCAACGACCTCAAGGAACGTGCGCTGGAAACCATGCGGCACATGAATGTCGAGATTCAGAAACTTTCTCTCCGACAGGATATCCAGTCGAAGGTGGAAAGCGACATCAGTCAGCAGCAGCGTGAATATTTTCTTCACCAACAAATGAAGACCATACAGGAAGAACTTGGCGGAACCTCTTACGAAGCAGAGATTGAGGAAATGAGGGCCAGGTCCAAATCCAAGCAATGGGACGAAAAGGTAGGGGAGCATTTCGACAAGGAACTGGCGAAGCTACAGCGAATGAACCCGCAGGTCGCCGAATTCAGCATACAACGAAATTATCTCGAACTTATCCTTGATCTGCCCTGGAACGAATTCAGCCAGGACCAGTTCGACCTGAAACGAGCAAGGAAGATACTGGATCGGGACCATTACGGACTTGAAGATGTAAAAAAGCGGATCATAGAATACCTGGCGGTGCTGAAGTTGAGAAACGATATGAAATCTCCTATACTGTGCCTGTACGGCCCGCCGGGAGTAGGGAAGACCTCGCTCGGTAAGTCCATTGCCGAAGCACTCGGCAGGGAGTACGTGCGAATGTCGCTGGGAGGCCTGCGTGATGAGGCAGAGATCAGGGGACACCGGAAAACCTATATTGGCGCCATGCCCGGACGTGTGGTCCAGAGTATCAAGAAAGCCGGGACTTCAAATCCGGTCTTCGTGCTGGACGAGATCGATAAGCTGTCTATGGGACACCAGGGCGATCCTTCTTCAGCCATGCTGGAAGTACTGGATCCCGAACAGAACAGTTCCTTTTACGATAATTTCCTGGAACTGGGTTACGATCTGTCCAAAGTGATGTTCATCGCTACTGCGAACAGCCTTAGCACTATTCAGCCGGCCTTACGCGACCGTATGGAGATCATCAATGTTTCGGGTTATACGATAGAGGAAAAAGTGGAGATCGCGAAGCGACATCTCCTTCCGAAGCAACTCGAAGAACACGGCCTCTCAAAGACCGACTTGAATATCGGTAAGCGACAACTCGAAAAGATAGTTGAGGGATATACGCGTGAAAGCGGTGTAAGAGGTTTGGAGAAACAAGTGGCAAAAATGGTACGTCACGCCGCCATGAAGATCGCTATGGAGGAACCTTATGAAAAGAAAGTGACCAATGAAATGGTTGAGGAGGTTCTGGGGCCACCACGTATGGAACGCGATAAATACGAGAACAACGAGGTCGCCGGGGTAGTAACCGGGCTGGCATGGACACGCGTGGGTGGAGATATACTCTTCGTGGAATCCATACTCTCAAGGGGAAAAGGACAGCTTACCATGACAGGTAACCTGGGCAAGGTAATGAAGGAATCGGCCACGATTGCCCTTGAGTTTATTAAATCGAACGCCGGCAAACTAGGTCTGAACCCGGAAATATTTGGGAAGTACAATGTGCATATCCACGTTCCTGAAGGCGCAACCCCGAAAGACGGGCCTTCTGCAGGTATCACCATGCTTACCTCCCTGGTTAGCCTGTTCACACAGAGAAAGGTGAAGAAAAGCCTTGCGATGACCGGTGAGATCACCCTGAGGGGTAAAGTATTGCCGGTTGGTGGCATCAAGGAAAAGATACTGGCCGCCAAGCGAGCCAGGATCAAGGAGATCATGCTTAGCGAGGATAACCGCAAGGATATTGAGGAGATCAAACCGGAATACCTGAAAGGACTTAAATTTCACTATGTGAAGGATATGGAGCAGGTGCTGGATGTTGCCTTGACGAATCAGAAAGTGAAAAACGCCAAACAGCTTTGATCTGTGCCGAAACCAGTTTATATATCAATCCCTTCCCCCAACAGGAAGGGATTTTAATATCTGTCAAATCATTTCGAACTCCGCTAAAAATAAATTATACTTGCATTCGTTTTAGATGTCAGGGAAAAGAATCTCGCGCTCCATGCACCACACCATAATTTTTGTGTTTACATTTCTTATATCGGTTGCAACTTATGCACAGGTGGGAGGGCGCTCTACCTACCAGTTCCTGAACCTGGTAAATTCTCCCAGGCAGGCAGCTCTTGGTGGAAAGACAGTGACAAATTACGATTACGATGTGACACAGGCGCTGTTTAATCCGGCCAGTATCAACCCGGCCATGGACAACCAGTTGTCGCTCAATTACACCAACTATATCGGCGACATCAACTATGGAACAGCTGCTTATGCCTATCTCTGGGACCGAAGGACGCAGGTGCTTCACGCAGGTGTTACCTATATCAATTACGGTCAGTTTGACGGCTATGATGAATTCGGGAATCCGACAAGCAGTTTCTCGGGTGGGGAAGTGGCAGTGTCTTTCGGACATGCACGAAATATCGCCTTTACCAACTTTCATATCGGAGCCAATGTGAAACTGATCTCCTCGACCCTGGAATCCTACTCCTCGTTTGGTGGAGCCCTGGATATTGGGCTGATGTATGTGTATGCCGACTGGGACCTGCACATTACCGCGGTGGCCAGGAATATAGGAACTCAATTCACACCTTACGATTCGGAATACGAGCCGCTTCCCTTTGAAGTGATCTTCGGAATTTCTCAAACCTTACAGAACATACCGATCCGCTGGCACGTGACCCTGGATAACCTGCAACGTTGGAATGTTGCCTTTTCGAACCCGAACAGAGAACAGACCGATCTCGAAGGAAATGTAGAACGAGAGAACATTAATTTTTTCGATCACGCACTGCGACACGTGATAGTGGGGATGGAACTATTCCCCGAGGGTGGA
>JAUIIU010000031.1 GCA_030431695.1 Bacteroidia bacterium
GGAGAAACCGCCTGGGTTATAACGAGGTTATGACCAACAACTACCTTCGCCACCCGGCCTATGCAGACTACCCTGTTGTAGGAGTTAGCTGGATCCAGGCTGTGGAGTTCAGTAACTGGCGTACAGATCGTGTGAACGAACTTATCCTTGAACAGGAAGGTTTCACTACACGAAATGCCCGTTACGACGTGGAAGCAGGCAAAACCTTCAACACAGACACCTATTTGAACGCTCCAAGCCTTACTTACGGCGGTAGTGATTCGATTACACGAGGTGGTAAGCGTTCGGAAGCGCTTCTGAAGAGAAACGAAGACAGTACCAACCTTTACGTTCAGCGTAAGGACGGACTTCTATTGCCGGATTACAGGCTGCCAACCGAGGCAGAGTGGGAATATGCCGCTCTTGGACTGGTTGGACTTAGAAACTACAACGTATACCGCGGAAGAAAGAAATATCCGTGGGATGGTCAATATACTCGTTCAGGAAAGAGACGTAGCCGAGGTGACCAATTGGCTAACTTCAAGCAGGGAGACGGTGACTACGGCGGAATCGCCGGATGGAGTGATGACGGTGCTGATATCACTGCTGAAGTAAAATCTTTCGAACCAAACGATTTCGGACTTTATGATATGGCTGGTAACGTTGCCGAATGGGTAGCGGATGTTTACCGACCTATCGTTGACGACGAGTTCAACGATTTCAACTACTATCGTGGTAACGTTTATACCAAGAACTATATAGGTGAGGACGGAAAAGTGAAAATTGTCACTGCCGACTCGATCGTTTACGATACCCTTTCGAACGGAAAGATCGTGGCGAGAAACCTTCCGGGTGAGATCCTGCAGGTTCCTGTTGATGAGAATGAGACCTACCTGAGAACTCAGTTCTCCGATAGTGATAACCGTGACTATCGCGATGGTGATCCTCGCTCAACTCGTTATTACACGACTTTCGGAAATGATTCCGAAGAGAGTGAGACAAACGATAACAAGCGTATGTACAACTCTCCGAAACACGCTGTCTATGCAGACAGTACCGGGACAATGGAACGTCAGTACGATCAGAATTCCGGACGTACCACGCTGATCAACAACGAGGTTCGCGTTTACAAAGGAGGCTCCTGGAGAGATCGTGATTACTGGCTGGATCCGGCACAACGCCGTTACTTCCCGCAGGATATGGCAACAGATTATATCGGTTTCCGATGTGCTATGTCGCGAGTGGGATCTAAGAGTCAGAAAGGCAAGCGCCCACGACACAAATAGAAGTATTTAATTAGTTTCAAATAAATGAAACCCTCCCAAACAGCTACGGCGTTTCGGAGGGTTTTTTAGTATCTTTACATCACTTAAAATCTCCTTCATTGAAGATCGAAACCCTTCACGAAATCTTCCTGAAAAGCAGCGGTGTTTGCACAGACACCCGGAAGATCACCGAAAACTGCCTTTTTTTCGCCCTGAGAGGGGATAACTTCAATGGGAATAACTTTGTGCAGGAAGCGCTTGAAAAAGGTGCCTGTAAGGCTGTCATCGATGATCTCGCCACCCATAGGAACACAGGCGAGACCATTCTTCACGGTAATGCACTGTCTATGCTGCAGAAACTGGCCACCTATCACAGGAATAACCTCGGGATTCCAATTGTGGCTCTAACCGGCAGTAACGGGAAGACGACGACCAAGGAACTCATTCACGCCGTCCTGGCTAAAAAATTTCGCACAACGGCAACAACTGGTAACCTGAACAATCATATCGGGGTTCCCCTCACCCTGCTTTCGATGGATAAAAATACCGAGATAGGTGTGGTGGAGATGGGAGCTAATCATTTAAGAGAGATCGAACAGCTTTGTACTATAGCCATGCCCAATCTTGGGTATATCACCAACTTCGGAAAGGCACATCTGGAAGGCTTTGGCAGTGAGGAGGGTGTGGTAAAGGGAAAAAGCGAACTCTATAAACACCTCGCCAAAAATGATGGGTTCGTTTTTGTGAATGGCAACGACGCAAAACAGCTCGAACTTACGAAGAAGATGAACCGACTTGTTTTCGGGAGTGGGGATTTCGAATGTTCGGTTAAATTATTGGATGCCGGGGATCACCTGAAACTGGAATTCGACGGCCGGACGATCCACAGCAACCTTATTGGTGTTTATAATTTTCACAATATCGCGGCCGCTATCGCCATAGGGTCTTATTTCAAGGTTCCTTCAGAAATGATCAAAGAAGCGATCGAATCCTATGTTCCGAAGAATAACCGTTCACAACTGGTAAACAGGAATGGGATCGATCTTATCATGGATGCGTACAACGCCAATCCGAGTAGTATGATGGCCGCATTGGAAAATTTCCAACAAATCAAGGCAGGCAACAAGGTAGTAATCCTTGGTGATATGTTCGAATTGGGCGCGGCAGCAGCCACAGAGCATCAGCAGATCACGGATTTCCTCGAAGCGAATCCCTTCTCCCGGGCTTATTTGATCGGTTCGAATTTCTTCGGAACCAAAGCTACTTCAGAAAATATACACAGATATAAAACCTTCGATGACTTTGCCCAATCCTGGCCGATTGAAGATATTGAAGGAGCGCAAATCCTGGTAAAAGGCTCGAGGGGAATGGCCCTGGAACGGGTACTTGATCTATTGGATTAAGGGATCGTGTTCACACCACTCGATAAGCTATAATTTCATAAAATTCATTAACAGATACAGTTTCGATTAACATTTTTTTATGTTAAAACGAATCTCTATTGGTTAAAGGGAGTTAAATCACTTGACATTTTTCGTCTCAGCCTTAGATTGATAATAACAACATCAACAAACTGTACATATGCTAACGCAACTTCCAACATCACTTACTACAATTTCGGGCGTACACTTCCCAGGTGTACTTGCCGATGATTCAATTCATTTTGATTCAAAACTCAAGAATCGTTAGCATATAAACTTTCACTAATTCCCAGGCCGGGGAGGCCTACCCGGTCCATTATACACACTTTTACTGATCTCTGCCACTATCACATTACCGTGATAGCCTGGAAAGAACATTCTAAACTAAACAAAACTATCATGTTACGCTGGACAATCATTTTTATCATCATTGCACTTATCGCCGGAATACTTGGCTTTGGCGGAATAGCCGGAGCCGCAGCCGGAATTGCCAAAATTCTGTTCTATGTATTCCTTGCCCTCTTCGCGATCTCACTGATCGCCAGGCTTGGACGAAGCAAAGGTATTAACTCTTAAAACTCAAATATTATGAACCTGACAACATTTAAAAGAATTTCCCTCCTGATTATGTTCGTCCTGGCTCTATCGGCCTGTAGAGAACAATCGACTGGAGAAAAGGTTGAAGACGCTGTTGAGGACGTGGCCGACGAGGTTGAAGACGCAGCAGAGGAAATCAATCAATAAAAACTGAATTATTAATCTGATAAACTTAATATTATGAACAACAACTCAAATATAATTGCAGGAATACTGGGTGGAGCGGCCGTTGGCCTAACACTAGGGGTACTGTACGCACCGGACAAAGGTTCCGAGACAAGACGTAAGATCCGTGAAAAGGCTAAAGATGCCAAAGACACCATAGTCGAGAAATCGTCAGCCATTGCCGACGAGATCAGCTCCAGGTTCAGCTCACGTCAGAATGAATTCGAAAACGAACTGGATCATCTCCTGGAAGAGATGGACAGTAAGTCGGATGACGCCATCTCGACCCTCGAACGAAAGCTGAAACAACTCAAGAAAGAGAACCACTTAAATCTCAACTAGGATGAAAGTTGTTAGCAGGATCTCACAGGTTTTAAAGGAGAGCGCAACTCTCGGAGAGCAATATTCCAAAAAGGAATTGGAGCATTTTCAGATAAAAGTGTTCTATAAGCTTGCACTGCACACCTCAGGTACAGCCAAAAAAGTGATCATCGGGACTTTATTGATACTCGCATCTACTTTTTGTGCGATTGCACTGGCACTCTACCTTGGAGAGCTCTTCTCGAGTGATGCACTTGGATTCCTGGCAGTAGGAGGATTGTACATCATATTCCTGCTAACAGCCTATCTAGGCAGAAGAAGAATAGAAAAACAAATTATTAACGAATTAGCCCAAACATTTTTAAACTGATGAAAACTTTCGATTCCCTTGAGGATATAGCCAGGGAAGTACATCGTAAGGATCTTGAAAGGCAGATCGCTAAAGAGCGATTGAAGCTTCGGATCAATTCGATAAGCAAAGAACTGAGTTCAGGCATCAGGCCTTCGGAACTGTCCGAACTGGCTGGAAATTACCTGGGCAGATTCATTCACAATACATTAAAAACAAATAAGATGAAACATTTAAGAAACATATTCACTGTCCTGACCCTTTTAGCGTTTACCGTAATGTATGGGCAGATGGAAAACAAACAGACAGAAAAGGAAACCGTAGTAAAGACCTACCAGGTGGAAACATCGAAGGGTACCATGGATTATTCCATAAAAGTGGACACCAAAAGATCCAATTGGGTTACCATGGAAAAAGAAGAACTCGCCTTGAAAGAACAAACCCGAGTTCACAAGCCGAAAAAGGTCACTAAGATCATTAGTATCAAAGGCCTGAATGACTCACAATTCGACAATGTGTTGTACATCTCGTACAAGTCGAAGAACGATGACGAATTTAAGATCTACCCAACCCGTGACGGATTTAATATGAGTGTGGTTGGAAAGGAATTCAGGTATAGTTTGTTGGATAGAGACTATTCAATTGAAGAGGAACATGAGGACTTCTTCGAAGTTAGCATGTCCGAATAATTGTTGACGTTTCAATAGTTGTTGAACCCGATGCTTTGCATCGGGTTTTTCATTTTCTGCTGAATCAACCCGATCGTGATCCGGAAGTACCCGCTACTGCAAACCAGTCCGCCTCCAGGAGGGTACAATCCCATGAGCTACGCTCATTGATCCTCAATTTCCCTGAAACCTGAAACAAGTATATACTGGATTACTGTCGTGATCCAGATAAACCCGCTGCTGCAAACCTGCCCGCCGTTAGGAGGGTACAATCCCATGAGCTGCGCTCATTGATCCTTAATTTCCCTGAAACCAGAAACAAGTTTCGGTTTCTGTGAAATTAAAAATCCCAATGCCTTATGCATTGGGATTGTGCTTGATGTGGGTCATACTGGATTCGAACCAGTGACTTCTACCCTGTCAAGGTAACACTCTGAACCAACTGAGTTAATGACCCTAATAATGTATAAAGATAGTTTATTCTAAGTTTTAAATTTTTGGAATGGTGGATAATGAGACTATCTTTGGTTAAATGTTGCTTTTTTTATGGAGGAAAATTCTGAGTTTGATAAGAAATCGTTGAAACTAATTACCGGCAAGTCGGCCGACTGGGATAGCTTGGCCCTTGATTGTGTTGCTTTCGCAAATAGCAAAGGTGGTGAAATTCATATAGGAATTGAGGATGATGAAGACTGTCCTCCACCAAGTCAAAAAATAAATGATAGTTTAATAGAAAAAATCAGCAAAACAATTCCTCAAAGAACTGTCGGAGTAGGAATTGCACCTTCAATACGAACAAGCACAAATGGCGGTGAATATATTTCTCTAAAAGTATTTCGAAGCTCACAGGTCATAGCGTCCACCAGTAATGGCAGATATTACTACAGAATTGCAGACGAATCGAAGCCAATTCCTCCTGAAGATCTAACTCGAATAGCTGCGGAAAAACAAGCATTTGTTTGGGAAGAAAAGGTGGTTAGGAAAATATCTTCAACTCAAGTCGATATATTAAAATACCAATTCTTCATGGATGACATAAAAAGCTCTGATCGAGTTAGCTCTTTTATAAAGGGAAAAAATATGGAGGAAATAATGGACTTTTATTTCATGTCTAAAGACGGCCATCTCACTAATCTAGGAATCCTTTGGCTTGGAAAAAGAGAAGACCGAGCTAATATGCACTATGCTCCATCAGTTCAATTCATTAAATATGACGATTCTGAAAATAAAATAAATAAAATTATGTGGGATGATTTTGAACTTAACCCAAAAGAATTGGCATCCGAGATAATTAATCTATCAGATTGGAAAGAATCAATTGAGATTTCAGACGGCTTATTCAGACGAAATATTCCACATTATGACATTGAAGTAATACGAGAATTAATTGTTAATGCCCTAGTCCATCGTGTCTATACGATGAGAGGAGATATTTTTATCAATCTCTATCACGACAGGTTAGAAATTCATTCCCCTGGACCGTTGCCGTTAGGGGTGACCCCGCAGAATATTATTAGTAAATCGATTCACCGTAACACCCATTTGGCAAAAGTATTTTATGATTTAAATCTCATGGAGAAAGAAGGCAGTGGCTACGATAAGGTTTACGAACTACTACTATTTAATGGGAAACCGGAACCGAAAGTTGAAGAGTACGATGATCGTGTGGTGGTGACTATTAAAAAGAATATTATTAGTAAAGAAGTTGTGAAACTAATGTCCAAGGTTAATTCCGAATATAACTTGAAACAAAAAGAAACTATTGCCTTGGGTATAATAGCTCAAAACAATTCAATTTCGTCCATTGAACTTAGTAAAAAACTGAGTTTACATGATGATGATACGAGTTTAAGAAGTTGGCTAGACGCCCTCCTTAGACATGATATTATTCTCAGTAAAGGACGGACCAAAGCAACTGAATATTACATAAATCCCATATTATTAAAACAGCTAGATTTTAAAGGTAAAACCGACTTAAAAAAGATAGAACCACATCGTCTTGCTCAACTAATTGTTGAAGATCTTAATACATATCAGCCGACTTCAATAGGTGACATTCAGAAGCGAATTGGCGAAGAGATCAATTACAAAAGAATCAAGAGACAGCTCGATAAAATGATCGATGATGGCAAAGTTGAATCAATAGGGAAAAAGAGGTGGACAAAATACAAACTGTCTCGGGAAAAATAAGTCCAAATTTTGAGAAGTACTAATCATTAGTCTAGGTATTATAAAAGACATTCTATCGGACATTCTATCGGACAATGTGCGATTATTTCTTAATTTTTGTCCTTTAGATAAATTTACCAACGACTACAATTGCATATTTCAATAGTCAACTATATAGTTTCCAATAATTTCGAACTCCAATAATAGTGATTACTTAGTTTAATTATTTAAAAAAATCCACATCGTATGATATAGATTTTTAATTGATGTAAAGGTGAAGGGATTACATATCCCCAAGCGAAACCACTCCTGCAAACTAAAATCCTCTCACTCCTGCGTCGCGAGTACTTTTTTATTTCCTCAAAACCCCTTGAACTTTCAGTTCAGGGTTTTCGGAAATAAAAAATCCGCATCAACTGATGCGGATTTTTTGTTTGATGTGGGCGCTGAGGGATTCGAACCCCCGACCCCCTCGGTGTAAACGAGGTGCTCTGAACCAACTGAGCTAAGCGCCCTAGCGTATAGCGGATGCAAATATAAGGTAGTTTTTAAATTCAACAAACAAATACAACAAAAATATCAGAGCACCTCGGCTACCGTAAAAGTGCTGCCCCCAATGAAGATCAGATCCCTCACCCCGGCCCTGGCTTTAGCCGCCTCGAAAGCGTGTATCACAGATCGATACACCTCCCCGCTAAGCCTAAAAGCAGCGGCATTTTCCTTTAATATTTCCGCTTCCAGTCCGCGTTCGATATCCGGTTTACAGAAAAAATACTCGGCATTCTTCGGAAATAATGGCAATACACGGTCGAGATCCTTATCATTTACCATTCCAAGTACGATATATAGTCGCTCATACACCTGCTTACGCAACTGCGTTAATACCAGTTCCAGGCCTTCCCTATTATGAGCCGTATCGCAAATTATCATAGGATTCTCACCCAGCAGCTGCCACCTGCCCCGCAACCCTGTCGTCGCCGACACCGACCCCAGGCCTTCCCTGATCGCATTTTCAGTAATATTCCAGCCCAGATCCTTCAATATCCGGATCGTCGCCTGTACGGTTTTAAGATTCTTCTTCTGGTAAGAACCCAAAAGGTCGGTTTTATAATTTTTGAATTTCAGAGAGTCAGCAAAGGTGATAGCCACAAGTTTTTGCTCGGCGACCTGTTCAAACACAAACCGGATCTCCTCCTGCGTTTCTCCAATGACCACAGGTACAGAATCTTTGATGATCCCGGCTTTTTCAACTGCGATCTCCTCCAACTTGTTTCCCAGGAACCTGGTATGATCCAGTCCGATATTCGTGATCACCGAAACTTCGGGGTTAACAATATTCGTGCTGTCCAACCGTCCTCCCAGGCCAACTTCAATCACGGCGATATCAACCTTTTCATTTCTGAAATAATCAAACGCCAGGCCCACCGTCATTTCGAAGAATGAGAGTGAATTCCTTTCAAAGAAGGTCTTGTGTTGATCTACAAAATCCGTTACGTACTTCTCGGCGATCATTTCACCATTGATCCTGATACGCTCCCTGAAGTCCTTTAAATGCGGGGAAGTGTACAATCCAACCTTGTAACCTGCATGCTGTAAAACGGATGCCAGCATATGACTGGTAGATCCCTTGCCATTTGTCCCGGCTACATGTATACTTCGGAAGGATCGCTCAGGATTATCGAGGTAGTCGGCGAGCAGTATAGTATTAGCCAGATCTGCCTTGTAAGCAGCCTTCCCAACCCGCTGATACATTGGTAACTGGCTGAAAAGCCACACTATGGATTCGCTGTAGTCTATGGCAGAAAAGGTTTAGTGAACGATAAGTCGCCTGGTTATTTGAGAATTTTCAGATTCAATCCTTAAAATATACATCCCCGCCTGTAATCCTGAAACATCGATACTTAACTCACCTTTGAGTTCGTAACTACCTAGTTTTTTACCCCGAAGATCGTACATGCCGACAGTCATTTTAGTTGTGTTCATGTGAGAATCTATGGTCACCATACTTGAGGCAGGGTTCGGGAAGATTCGAACGGAATTTTCGTAAGTAGGGTCTTCGGAAGCCAGCACAATATCGGAGATATCCATCTTATACATCGATCTGCCATAGGTAGCTGCGTACAAATACTGCGTTGGCTCGTAAAGATGCATATCGGTTACTACAACAGAAGGCAAATTGTCACCTACTACCTCCCAAACTTGTCCGCTGGTCGCACTCGCAAAAACTCCAACATCCGTTCCAATGTATAAATAGCCGTTGTCATCCTGAACTATATCGTTGATGGGAATGTCTGGAAGAGGCCCGGAGATGTCAAACCATGTCACCCCTTTGTTGTTACTTCGGTACACATGACCTTCGTTCGTACCGTAGCGGTATCCTGAAAATGTGACATAAACCACATTCACATTTTCGCGCGAAGCCAGTACCTTGGTCACCCAACGGTTTGGTAGTGAATCCGATATCAGGTTCCAGTTATCACCACCATCTTCGGTTACCCATACATTTCCGTCATCGGTACCTACGTAAATAACGTTACTGTTCAAAGGTGAAACATCGATCGAAACTATCGTTCCCAGTCCGAGGTTTCCCACATGAGGGCCGTTGCTTAGGTCACCACTTATCGGACTCCAGTTCCCGGCTGCATTCGTAGTTTTGTACAGTCGGTTTGCCCCGTAATAAAGTATTTGCGGATCCTGTGGGTCGAAAACTATAGGAGTATCCCAATTCTTTCTATCGCCGGACGAAATTCCATTGGTTGCGGGAACGAAACTTGCCCCGTTATTAATTGATTTCACCAACACACCCCGTTGGGACAAGGCGTAGATCACATTTGTATTTGCTGGATCCACAAGGGGCTGGAAACCATCACCCCCGTTTATGATCTCCCAATCTGAAACAGATCCTGTAATTGTTCGGGAAGTACTGTTATCCTGACTCCCGATATATACTTTGTTTTCATTCTGAAAATCGACAAAGGTTCGGTATATCTGGGTAATTGGCAGCGTTTCATCTTTTACTGAACTAACACCGTCATTCGTACTTTTATACAAACCGCCGTCGTTACCCAGCAGTATCTCCCCCGGGACTGAATTGTTAAAGGCCAGCGCGTGCTGGTCTACATGAACGTTGGGGAATGCGGTGAACCAATTTTGTCCGCCATCGGTCGATTTCTGAACGATGAAGTCTACGTTGTATAATGTATTCTCATCAACCGGATCCACGTAGATACCACGGAACCACCAGTGAAAGCCGATATTGCTCAACTGATTCGAATTGACCGCGATCCAGTTATCGCCCCCATCCGATGTCCTGTAAACTCCCTGGATATTTCCCCCACTATCCGCATATCGGGCGTACAGCACGCTTGGGTTGGATTCAGAAATATCAATACTGATACGTCCTTTCTGAGAAGGACTCGAAGGCAATCCATTGGTCAGTTCAGACCAGTTCTCACCGCCATCCACCGAGCGATAGATTCCCGAGGTTTCGCCTCCGTACTGGCGGAAGCTGGGACGACGGATCCGTTCCCAGGATGCAGCGTAAACTATGTCTCCATTGGAAGGATGGATCGCCATGTCTATAATTCCTGTGGAATCACTAACAAATAACTTCTGCTCCCACGTACTTCCTCCGTCTGTGGTTCGATAAACGCCCCGGTTGGTATCATTTCTGAAGAGAGGGCCCATAGCCCCGACAAACAAAGTGTTCTCATCATTCGGATCAATCAAAATCTTACTCACACTACCGATATCCGGAAGACCTTTGGACAACCATGTCTGGCCACCGTCCTCACTTTTATAAATTCCATCACCATCGTAAGCGAGCGAACCTCCTCCCGCATTTACTTCGCCTGTTCCAACCCAGACCACATCATTATCGACTTTGGAAATCTCAATATCCCCTATAGACAGCATCTCCTGGTCGTCGAATATGGAACTCCAGCTGACCCCGGCATCGGTAGATTTGAAGATTCCTCCGGAAGCAGCACCAACGTAATAGGTCTGCGCTTCACCGGAAGGTATCTCCACATCGGTGATCCGTCCGCCAATATTCAGGGGGCCTGCAAACTCCCAGGAATTCCCTGCAACCGATCGCTGTGCAAGCTGTTCCCGTTTCCACCGTACCGCTTCCCTGTATGCCTCAGATTTTATTACACCTGTGGGATAGGCTCTTTGATCGAACATGAAATCGGCGGGTAATTCTTCGGTGTTTTCTTCCCAAGTATCATTGATACTTTCCTGGCAGGAAACAACAAAAAGTAAAGCGAAAAGGTAAAAAGGTAATCGAATGCTCATAGCAGCGGGATTAGGCTGCTAAAGATACTTAAAATATGGACGTGGCTCTGTTAATTTGAAAGCCTGAACCTGTAGATGATCTTCCCTATCTGTTTGGCCGGTGCCTTGTCATCACTGTTAAATCGCGTAGCCAGGGCAGCTCTCTTAGCGGGTTCAAGCAGACAGCGGGAATTATTAGTTGTTCCTCGAACTCCCGGCGTCGCACTGATGACTCTACCGGTCCTATCCACTTCAATGCTCACTACAACAGTTCCGGCTTCATTACAGTCCTGGACATACTTTTCTTTGTTCAATGCTTTCCTTCCCCCCAGCAGGTAGTTGCCATCACCATCCAATCCTTTTCCCGTGCCGTAATAACCAGGCGCATTGGGATCGCCGTTGGGATTGCCTTTGTCGCCCGGTTGGTTGTCATCGCCTTCACTTCCTTCAGCAGTTCCATCCCGCTTCGGACCGTTGATGATGCTCGAGAGTGCATCGGTGGTGGATTTGTCCGGTTTGGGGGAAGGTTTTACAACCTCTTTCGGTTCTTCCTTGACCGGGGTTTCCTTCACTTCTTTCTTTGGTTTTTCATTCTTGATCACCGGTGCCTCTTCGTTGTGCTGGGTAACCACCTCTTCCTTCACCTCGGCTTTCGGTTTGGAAACTGGCTCGGGGTTTGTATTTCTTGGTGCCGATTTTATAGGTTGATGAGGCTGTTTGTTCCCACTACCCTGGTCTGTGGTTCCAAAATTCACCGCAATTCCTTTTTCGAGAGGAGGGTCCATATATTTGAGTCCGATCACAAAAATGATGAGAAATAGAATGACCAGGTGCAGTAGCACCGTTATGGTCATGCTCTTCCGTTTATGTTTTGTGTCCAGCAACCCCATAGCCCAGATCAATTTGGCCGAACGGCCAGTACTACTTTATAATTGTTCTTATTCGCCACATCCATCACGAACACGGCATCCTCGATGGGTACGCCTTCTTCGGCTCGCAAGATGATGGTTGGTTCTTCCTGGCCGGCCAGTATAGACTGAAGTTCCTGTTCAATACTGTACTCACTTACCCTTTCCTTATTTACATAATAAGCTCCTTCCTTGGTGATACTCACCGAAGCTTTCTGTTGATTCGTTGACTTCCCTTTCGCCTTTGGCAGAATGAGGTCAAGGGCGTCGGGTGTAATGGCCGGAGAAGTCAGCAAGAAGAATACCAGGAGCAGGAATACAATATCCGTCATGGAGCTCATACTGAATTCGGCCTTAACCTTATTTCGTCCTCTTAAATTCATATCTATGCAGGTTCATTCAGAAGGTCAAGGAAATCCACAGCCGTGGCTTCCATCTGGTGTACTACTTTATCCGTTCGAACCACCAGGTGATTGTACCCGATATAAGCAATGATACCAACGATCAATCCCGCAACGGTTGTAGTCATAGCCGTGTAGATCCCTTCGGCCAGTGCCCCCATTTCGGCCTGCCCGCTACTGGTAGCCAATTGATGAAACGCAAGTACCATACCGATCACCGTTCCAAGGAAACCGATCATGGGCGCGGCTCCGGCAATGGTGGCCAGGATGCTCACATTCTTTTCCAACTTGTACACTTCCAGGCGGCCAGCATTCTCGATGGCCGTGTTAATGTCTTCCAGCGGACTCCCAATTCGCGATATACCCTTTTCAGTTAGGCGGGATACCGGGGTATTGTGCTGATTGCACAATATCTTTGCGGCCTGAATATTTCCTCCCGCGACATTGTCCCGAATCTGGTTCATAAAATTATTATCCAGGTGGGATGCCGCCTTTATAGCAAACCAACGCTCAAAGTAAATGTAAACGGCCACGAACAGCAGCACAAAAAGTACTGCTATAATGATTTGCGCCCCTAACCCACCATTCATGATAAGCTCGAGCACCGAGATTGATTTTTCTTCAGAGACGATGGGCTCAAGATCTTGTGCAAGGTCCTGTCCCTCCTGAATAAAGAAGTTAAGCATGTAAATAGATTTGATTTATTTGAATAACGACGGCTGGGATAAAATGTTGCACTATGATAGCACCAGATCTCGGAAAGCAATGAATACCCCGGCACCGGCCACAAAACCTATAAGAGCCAGCCAACCTACCTTACGCAGGTACCAGATGAAATCGATTCGCTCCATTCCCATTGCTGCTACACCGGCAGCCGAACCAATGATAAGCATAGATCCACCCGTTCCGGCCGAATAAGCTATGAAATGCCAGAGAGGATCGTCCAGCGGGAAATCCGTTGGGTTGTACATTCCCATGGAAGCCGCTACCAACGGTACATTATCGATCACCGCGGAAAGGCCTCCGAGTAACATGACCACTATATCCTGGTTAGGGATGGCCATTTGTAATACTTCCGCCAGGTAACGAAGGGTTCCTACCTCTACTTCAGTAGGTACTCCGTCTACGATCAGTTCTACAGAACTGTACACCAGGCTTTCCAATCCAGCCACAGCCATAAGGATTCCAAGGAAAAACAGTATGCTGGATATCTCGATTCGTGATAGCGCCTTATGAGCGGAATATAAATGTCTTCTTTCCTTACTGAAATCCTCTTCGGGATGAATGTATTCTGAAACCAGCCAAACAACACCGAGTGCAAGCATCATTCCCACATAAGGTGGAAGGTGGGTGAAGGTCTTGAATACAGGTACCGAAACGATCATTCCCAGCCCCAGGAACAACATTGTCTTACTGCTGAGCAGCCGTTCTGCAACCACATCCTCTTCCGAATCCACCTCAATATTTCCCCGGAAAGGCTTGAGGTAACTGGCAACAAAGAATGGAACTACAAAACATACGATAGATGGCAGCACAACGTGTTCGATAAGGCCTAAGGCCGATACCCGGTTCGCGATCCACAACATTGTCGTGGTCACGTCGCCGATAGGCGACCAGGCTCCTCCGGCATTGGCGGCGATTACCACCATGGCGGCGTACCAGAGTCGTTCATTTTTATTGCTGATCAGCTTTCGCAACAGTGTAACCAGCACTATGGTGGCCGTAAGGTTGTCAATGATAGCCGATAAGATAAACCCCAGTATCCCGATGATCCACAGTAACCTTTTTTTACTCTTGGTTCGCACTGCTCCCTTCAGCACTTCGAAACCACGATGCAGGTCAATGATCTCTACAATGGTCATGGCACCTATAAGGAACACAAGGATCTCCGCTGTTTTTCCCAGGTGGTGCAGCAGCGTATTCTCGAAACCGTGCACCGCATCATGTCCTTCAGAATAAGAAAATACGTTCTCGTAGGTATCGATCACACTGAACCAACCCGAATGAAATCCAACGGCCAGAACAGCCCAAATAAGTGCCGCCATTATCAGTGCCGGAACTGTTTTATCTAATCTGAGAGGGTGTTCTAGTGTTATAGAGAGATATCCTAAAGCGAATATCAGGATAATGATGGATTCCATATAGCTGAATTGATGCGACTAAATTAACTCTTTCAAAGTAATTTCAAAAACCACAGTGTTAATATTAGCTTAAGGAATACATTTTAATCGAGGGTCTGAAAAAACGTTCAGGGGTGAAATATATCACCACTGGAATGATCCCTGCGGGCTCCTGTCACACTGGCCAGACAATTAATATCACCTCTTAAGCGCAAAACACCTAATAAACCAAAGACCAGGGCCTCTTTGAACTCTACGAGCTGTTCATCCGGAACATCCCACTCGACATCAGATCCCTTGCGAAGACACTCCATCAGGAAGCGATTGTATGCCCCTCCTCCACTAACCAGCACCCTGGCTTCATTAGAAATACCGGAAATCAATTGTCGCGAGATATGTGCAACAAATGTTCGAAGGATGTCCCTGGGGGAAAGCCCCGAAGCATCCAATACGGGAAAGATCATTTGCCGAACCCATTCCAGACCAAGGGATTTCGGACCGGGATGCGCATAGTATTCCAAGGCGTCCAATTTTCCGAGCAGGTCGGTATCCACCTTTCCCGATCGCGCATACTGCCCGTCCTGATCAAAATCAGTGCCGAGCATACGGGCATAGCGGTTCATAACAATATTCACCGGGCATACATCGTAAGCGATCCTCTTTTGATCCACTTCCGAAGAGATATTGGCAAATCCACCAAGATTAAGGCAATAATCGTATTCCCCAAACAACAAACGATCCCCAATCGGTACCAGGGGAGCTCCCTGTCCGCCTAATTTCACATCCTGAACCCTGAAGTCGCAAACTACTTTTAATCCGCAAATTCTAGCCAGTTCGGGTAGATTTCCTATCTGGAAGGTAACACCCCGCTCCGGCTGGTGTAGAACGGTATGTCCATGACTACACACGGCGTCGAGGTCTCGAATCCTGCTGCGTTCAAGAAAATCCGAGATCACACCTCCCAGATAGCGTGTATATCGATTATCCAGTTCGGAAAGGTCCTCCGCAGCTAATGATACCGCGGCTCCAAGTTCACTCACCCATGAATCCGGGTAAGGAACAGTACGTGTGTCACCTAGTTCATACTCCCAGTTATTTTTTTCACCGATCCGAAAGCTGCATTCCGCCAGGTCTATTCCATCCAGGCTGGTACCGCTCATCACACCAATAACCTTATAACTGCTTTTTTTCATTTAGGTAAAAGTAAGGTGATTTATTGAAAAACTGGGATCAAAAAAGTATCTTTGCACTCATTTCGAAAACGATTTAGACACAACAGAAAAACTATGGATTTTAATCTTTCCGAAGAGCACTTGATGATACGCGACGCAGCCCGCGACTTTGCCAAAACCGAATTACTACCAGGCGTAATAGAACGCGACACCCACCAGCAATTCCCTGCCGAGCAGGTAAAGAAAATGGCAGAACTGGGATTCCTGGGTATGATGGTGGACCCGAAATACGGCGGCGGTGGAATGGATACGGTGTCCTATGTACTCGCCATGGAAGAACTGAGTAAGGTGGACGCCTCCTGCTCAGTGATCGTGTCGGTGAACAACTCACTCGTTTGCTGGGGACTTGAAACCTACGGAACCGAAGCCCAGAAGGAAAAATACCTTACCAAACTGGCAACCGGGGAATCCATTGGTGCTTTTTGTTTGAGTGAGCCGGAAGCCGGAAGTGACGCAACTTCACAGCGAACCACTGCCATCGATATGGGAGATCACTACATATTGAACGGTACCAAGAACTGGATCACCAACGGCGGAAGTGCAGATTATTACCTGGTGATCGCGCAAACCGATAGGGACAAAGGTCATCGCGGGATCAACGCTTTTATCGTTGAAAAGGCCTGGGATGGATTCGAAGTGGGACCCAAAGAAGATAAATTGGGGATCCGCGGAAGTGACACCCACACCCTGAATTTCAACGATGTAAAGGTTCCGAAGGAAAACCGCATAGGCGAAGATGGCTTCGGATTCAAATTTGCCATGAAAACTTTAAGTGGTGGCCGTATCGGTATCGCCGCGCAAGCCCTGGGAATCGCCTCAGGTGCCTACGAACTGGCGCGCGACTATTCCAAGATCCGCAAGGCCTTTGGCACCGAGATCTGCAATCATCAGGCGATCGCCTTCAAACTGGCGGATATGCATACCAACATCTCCGCAGCACGCCACCTGGTGATGAAAGCGGCCTGGGACAAGGACATGGGCAATAATTACGACCTAAGTGGCGCCATGGCAAAATTGTATGCTTCAAAAGTGGCTATGGAAGTTACCGTGGAGGCAGTCCAGGTACACGGAGGTAACGGCTATGTGAAGGAATACCACGTGGAGCGCCTGATGCGGGACGCCAAGATCACCCAGATCTATGAAGGAACCTCAGAGATCCAGAAAATGGTGATCTCGAGAGGACTCCTCAGAGACTAAACTGTCATTCCGAATTTGTTTCGGAATCCTTTTCTACCCGGCCCTGTGCCGGGCATTTTTTTTATTGCAAGCCCTCCACACTTCGTATGGAGGACCGCGCTATCCGCTGCTACTCCGCTCCGCCTTTAGCGAATACGGGGTATACGCTTCTATCGCTCTTGCGGAAAACGTAACAATTGAGACATTTCGGCGACTAATTCATCGTACTTTCGAAAAGACACCATCCAAATTTCGTTCATGAGTTTCCCAACTCATTTTTTTTACCGAAATTAACAGTCCGATTTTTTCAAATAACTAACACTAAAATAGCCATAGCTATGTCTGATGATTTTGATTTACTAGAAACCGAATCCAATTCGAAACAAGATAAAGTGGAGGTAAACTGGGGTAAGGCAGTTGACCAGATGAAATCCAAGCTCGCGCAGGAAGACGATCCCGAAATGCGGCAAAAAATACTGAACGCCACCCTCGACGATATTGTGGGTATGGCCGAAAAGGACAGGGCCTCCCTTCTTGACGCCATAAAGGACCTTACCGACTACCAGGAAGAAGTAGGCATCATCTTCGAGAAATTCTCTACCCTCAATGAAGCGGAACAGAAAGTGATCGACAATGCGCAGAGCAAACTCGAACGCGCAAAACTCGCCCTTGAAGACGCCGAAAAAGTAAAGGACAACTGGTGGAATAACCTCTGGGGGCGGAAATCGCGAATTAAAAAACGTGAAGCCGAATTGAAAGAAGCTCAAAAATTGCGGGAGGAAGCCGACATGAAGGCCAAGCAAATGTTCCAGCAACGTATTGAGACGGCAGATATCCAGACCCTCCTGAGCGAACTTTCGTATAAGAGCCAGGCAGCTGTAACCCGCCTGAAGAATCGCGAGGTGGAGATCAAGGAAGTGGAGGACAAACTCCAGGACGCCATTGTTGAGGCCAGCAAGAACCATACAAAAGCCCTCGAAAAGAAGGCGGAAACCGAAGAAAAACTGGAGGAGCACTATGCCCTGCTGAAACAGGCGCGACAGGAACTCGAAGAGATCGCCGATAAGCAATCTACGGAATATTCCGAAGCCATCGGGAAGATCACCCAACTGGAACAAAAGGTTGAGGAACTGGAAGGGCTTAAGAATGCCTATACTACGTTGGCGGCCAGTAAGGATAGTTTTGTTCACAAACACAACCTTACGATCAAGGTACTTACCTCCCTTCGTAGCAACCTGCAATCGCATCGGGCCAAACTGAAGAGTGATACCGATGAGCGACTTAAATACTACGATGGTTATGTTGTAGCACTTAAAGCACGTACCGACCAGGAATTTGCAGCCATCCTCGAACACCTTGGAGTAAAGACCGACGAGCATATCGGGCAGACACTTGCCGCCATGCATTCGGCCAGTGCCAAGGCTCGCCAGGAGATGATGGACAATATACCGGTTCACGAAAAAGTAATGCAGGGTGTGTACAGCAGCTATGCGGAATCACTACAGGAGATCCGGGAAAAAGATGCCCAGATCCAGAAAGATTTTGCCAATCGATACGGCATCGATATGAAAGAGATATTCGAGGAGTACTACGCCTCTTCCACCGGTGGTGGTGCTACCCCCGAAAAGGACGAGCCTTCGGAAACACCCGAAACACCGGAAAAAGATGATGACCTGTTGAGTTAAACACTCCTGTTTGTCAATTTCCAGACTAACCGTCCTACGCACGAGTGAGGTGGTTGATCTACCATGCTGGGATTACTCGCATTACTCGGTTCTAACAATACCTGAATACTGATAGTCGATGTCGATCAATCAAATTGTAACACCCTTAGACAGCGCTGTCCTTGAAACCAAGGAACAGTACATGGCATACTTTAAAATTGTTTCCCATGCCTTCGAGTCCCTCATGAAGAGCATCACGGAAAACGATATTTGCAATGCGCTGGAGGTGTCCTTTATCGAACAGTATTGTGAATTGCTGTCCTATTCTCTGGAATCCTTCCGAGTAAAGTATTTGTATGACGAGGAGGAAAAGATGAAGATCGATCTTACCGAATCCGGCTTTCCTAATTACCTGGAGTTCCGCTACCTGATCAACGACCTGGAGCTAAAGAACGAACATATGAGCAGGCTGCCGGACCCAAAGGATCTCAAGGCAGAGTTCCTGGAAACCCTGTTGAAGGATAAACAACCCATTTCGCGGAGGAAGCTCGAACAGGCGGCATCCATCGTCTACTATACCTCGGTTGAACGGAATTATATCTTCCGGAAGTTCGTTCAGGGAAAGATAGTGACCATTCAGAATAACCCCGAAGCACCTTACCTGGTGAGCTGGTCGTTCTACGATGTGTCGTATAACAGGCCTTTCATCTGTTTTATGTATTTCGATCTCCATAAAACCGATCTGCAGGAATACACCGGGAAAATATACGAGGTCCTGGAAAATGTGGCCGACAGGAACATGAACCTGGACAACCTGGCTTATGCCATCGATAAGAGACTGCCACGTGTCCTTCCGAAGAAATTCAGGAAAATAGACCTGGGACCGCTGCACAATGTGTTCGCAAAGGATGAGCTTACCATAACGCATGTTGTACTGGAAGGAATTGTCAATAAAGTCCTGGACCTGTCCACCTATGCCCTGTCCCTGACAATCGACGACCTGGTTTCGACCGGGAAGATCACTGAAGGCAGCTTTTTCAACAAACAGCACTTACAGATCTGGGAAGCGCACAAGCCGAAGAAATATGTGCTATGTCCGCATCGGTTGATACAACTGCTGCACGATCGAATTCCCGAAGAGATCGACAAATTAGCTCAGCAACCCATTGAAATACCAGCTTTAAAACTATAATATGGAGCACAATACGACATTTCCTATTAAGAATTCCGAACTGGACGCCCTGCGTGAAGAAGCGACGTCCTACCTGAAAGGTGTACAATGGGAACAGGGGTACAAAGCCAAGAACAGGGACAAGGACACGCGGGATGATTCCATACTACTGTATTTGTCCAAGGCAACAGGTAACAGTACTTCGGATGTTACCTCGGTATCCAAATCCATACTCGCTCTCAAGAAACGATTGCTTCCCGAATCGGTGGCCATCCCTTTGAAACTGAACCAGGCGCTTTTTGCCCTGCAGGAAGGACTTACCATGGGAATTTGGCTGAAAGACAGCTACGGGGACGCCTCGGGTCTTACCAGTCTGAACGAACGCAAAAGCACCCTTGACGGTAGCCAACGCCGGGAGTTCGAGTCCAAACAACACACGGCAACAGCATTTATGCTTTACGGAACTGCTTATCGCATACTTTTCGACCTGAAACCGGTAGCTTCGGATGACCTTAGTGTGATGAAGAACAAATTTGCCGGGATTCCGGAATTATCATTGTTGTCACCAATAAAGGGGATTTCCTGTACGCTGTTCTATTTCGACAAATATCTCAATCATCCGGAGATCATTACCCGCGATTCGGATGTGGTCGATTTTACAGTGGTCTTCTTCGAAGCGATGATCGCCGAAATTCAATTGCGCTTAGGTTCACTCGAATATACCGAGGTCATCACAGACCGCACTTACAAGCTGGAGGACAGTGAATTTGCAGTTTCCGGCTGGGAAAATGTATTTGAAGGTACCGCAAAGAGCGTCGAATTCAACAAGATACAATTTGAGGAGATCGTTGGGAATCGCGACGCAAAGCACTTTGCGAGACGGCTAACAGAGCGTTTGTTGAGTTATGACTTTACCGAACGTAAGAATCCGTTCCAGGAACTAGGCGGGTTTATGCCGGTCTTTATGGGCTACGGAATCCCCGGAACAGGTAAGAGTATGCTCATTGCAGCTATCGCCACACGCTTGAAAGAACATTGCGATACCCTTGAAATTCCATTCCTCTTCCACCCGATGCCAGATACCCTGATCTCTACCTTCCAGGGGGGATCGGCCGAAAAGATGGTCCAGTGGATGAAGCCACTCCAGGACCCGGGAAAACTGATCTTTGCTCCTATCGACGACGCGGAGAACAACCTGCAGGAGCGAACGGCCCAGGGAGTATCGGCGGGGGTAAAAGAAGTGATCGGGGTCTTCCTTAGATACACCGAAGGCGCCTATGCCGTGAATTACGGTAACAGCTCCATCGGCTTATTCACCAACCTGCCCGAAATGCTGGATAAAGCAGTCATTTCGAGGGTCCAGGGACGTTTTAAAATAGACGGTGCACGGACGATCCCGGATTTTGTAGACCAGGACTACCTGTGGTGGCGAAAGATCGAAAAGACCATGCCGGGGTTCGTCAATATGAGTGATCCTGAAAAATATGTATACCTGAGTGAGCAGGGACTAGCGAAGAACCTGGGTGAGATTCTCCAATCGACCGAAAAGCCTACAGAAGAACGGGTATTGGATATCTACGAAAGAACCGAGGAAAAGCATAAGGATTCGGAGCATTTGTTCTATGCCGAATTGTACAAGAACATTCAGAAGGCCTTCTCGTTCTTTTCATCACGAGACATAAGAAACATTCAAAGTGCCGTGTCCCTTCGACTAACGGATTTCGACCTTCCACCCGATTGGTTCGAGAATGGCGACCTTTATTTCAAAAAGGATTATGACACAAAATTCAATATGCTCCAGGAATTGATGAAGTCAAATATGAAGGGATTGAGCTTCTCGGATATCCGAAAACAGGAAGTGATAAGATACCTGGATAATGTGGCCACGATCGCCGATACCGACTTCAAGCGAAAAGTAGATCAGCGACTACACGATATGAATGTACAAATGGAAGCGCGCAAACGCTTTGAAGATGAGGATATTTAATGGATAAACTAACGGCAGCGGGATTATTCGGTCGGGAACTTGTGGAAGTTTCGGGATCGTTGGCGGAACGATACAACGGATGCCTGCATATGCTGGGCGTGGAACCTACGGAATTAAAACGGTTTCATGTGGACGGTATGGGTTGGAGCCCGGAAATAGCCAGTGAAAAATCCAATGCCTATTATTTGAATTTCGGACAGGCGAATTCCAATGCTATCCTGATCTCCCCCGAGCAGGAAGGTAATCCTGTTCATATGCCATTCCATAGTTTCGACAGGGATATAATGACCACGGTATTTGCTGCTTATGCCAAGGAAATACGTGATATCACCAAGGATTCGGCCATCTGCATTCACCTCGATCAGCATATCGACACCTATTATGAACCCTTCGACCTATTGCGCTATACCCAGCTCACCCTGAGTTTCAGAATCCTTAATGACCTGGGAAAAAAGCAGAAGGAACAGCTGGAACTGGTAGATACTTTTAACAGTGGAAATAATTTCATCAACCGGGACATCCACAACAAGCTGCTGGATTCAGCAAAGAAATATGGCGACCTAAGGGGAAGAAAGCTCGAACTGGAACCCCTGCAACTAAAGATTGGTTCTTTTTATACCAAGGCTTTCGGAGGGATCTTTGTCCTTCGGGATTTTATCAATGATATCATTGTTTTTGAATCGGAAGAGACCTTCAAAAATGCTATCAAGGATACCGTTCACGATGTGACACTGTTTCATATCGACCACAACGAACTTACGGCAACCTTGGTGAATCATCTTATTGCCGAATTCGACATAAAGAAGGCTGCTAAGACCAAGCGCTACGAACGCATCAAGAAGCATCTTTTTGTCCGTGAGTTGAAGGAATGCAAGCATCCCTGGCCTGAAGTACTTGAGAGTCCGATGCTGTTCAAAAGATACCTGAACGAACTTGATATCGAAACTAAAAAACGCCTGATGAGCGTTGAATTGTACAACCAGCGCAAGATCGTTGAACGGGACCTGAAAATGGACGATGTAGTAGATTCTGTTTATATGAAAGCCCTGCTTCAGCCACATTCGTCCCTGGAGGATGAGCAAAAGGAACTCATCTGGAAACTACTAACCAAGATCATGCCCGTGGACCCGCTGCATCTGTACTGGTATGATAAAAAACAATTCTACGAGACCTATCTTACCTGGCCCGAAGGATACCAGGACTGGGTAATAGACCGAATACTTAAGAACAATCAAACATTAGCGTCATGACACTGGAGATCATTGTATTTGTAATTTCCATCCTTTTTGGGATCGTTATTTACTGGAGGGAATCGAAAAGCAATAAATTATATCGTTTTTTTAACCGAATGATGCATTCGAAAGAGCTGCAGATGAAGCCGGACAATCGTAAGGGCTTTGTCCACAAGCAAGTCTTCCTGATGCGATTGGTTTGGATCACTTTACTGTTTGTACTGGCAGGTGCATTGATAAGTTTTGCGACACCCATCAACGTGATTTTCTTCCAGTATTTCGTGTCGGCAATTGTAGGTACGATAATAGGAACTTACATTGCTTCGGCCTTCGTGTTTACTTCCCAGGGTTTGAAGAAGGACAACCTTAAAAAGAAATTTGACGAAGCAGTGGAAAAAGGCAGGGATTTCGTAGAAGACCTTACTGAAGATGAAGAGCCGGAACCTGTTCAGGAGGAGCAACCACAGGAAGAGGATCCGAATGAAGACCAGAAAAGTGCCCGAGACCGGCTGAAAGATAAGGGCATGATCAAGTGATAGGTGTTCTGAGTTCTTGGTTCTTGGTTCTTGGTTCTTGGTTCTTGGTTCAAAATTAATACTAATCTAATCTGAAGAAAATGATAAAGGCATACTGGAAAAGAGGTAAAAAGCAAAAAAGACGGGTTATACTATGGGGTATTGTCCTTTTGCTACTGTTGTTCTTCCTCAGGGATGACTACCAACCTGCGCTATTATTCCTTCGGAAGTATATTTTTATCCTGCTTGTTTGCGGCTTATTACTGTTCTTCACCATACGGAAATTCAGAAGTGCGCCCAGTGCGGGAAGACGACTGCTCATAATGCTGGGGATCATAGCTTTTTTCGCCACTTTATGGTTCTTTGGCTCGAAACTTCAGCTATATGCATATATGCAAACCTATAACGTGTACCAGAACCTGAATAAGGTCGAAATTCATGAATTACCACTAACCCGAAATGAAAGGATCCAGCCATTCAACAATATTGTGACCATGGCCTATGAATCCATTGGGGAGACCCAGGAAGTATCTCTTCCACAGTTAGTACGCGTGGATAATAGCAACCAGTGGACCATGGCGGTTCAGCCTTCCAAGGAATATACCTGGCAGCGTATCAGCGACAATACCGAAGAGATCTTTACGGTGGAGAGTACATCACCATTCCCGAGGTTTTCGGGAGACAACCGCATACCGGTCACTTTTTCGATCGGGGAATCTCTTGCCTTCAGCAGGAATACTTATAATGCCGTGGTACAACGATTCAATTTGCTACAATTGTTCACCATGGAACCCAGCGATGTGTTCTATATGAAGAATGACGATGGGAAATGGGTTCAGGTTGTCAGCCTTATTAAATGGAAGGGATTCTTTTTTCCTTATCCTTCTTACGGCGGTGTAATGGTTGTTGATCCCGGGGAGCATGATTTTATGGACTACCTGGAGCGTATAAGCATTGGTAAGGGAACATATATCCCCCCGGACGAGATCCAAAAACATCCGTTCCTGACCAAACAGAATACGCTGGCCGAAAAAGTTTCACGTTTACAGGCGCAGTCGTTACAATTCCTGGGAGGATTTACCGATCCCCTGCCCTGGAACATGGAAACAGCAGTGAAGATCCCGGATCTGAAAGACGATGAGAATGTGCAACCTTTTGTAACCGATTTCGACTTCGACACCATGGAAACGGATGCTTACAGTGGGCTTTATCACTGGTTCGGACTCGAGCCTGTTGGTGAGGAGCGAACGAGCTTGTCATTCAGTGTGATGATCCCGGCAGACGGAACAGATAAGCTGTACTACTATAATCACGCAGCTAAAAAGGAAGGCCTGGCCGGAGTTTCAGCTATGCCGCTTAAGGTGATCGAATCAAGGAAGGAATACGACTGGAATGTGAACAAACCTGTTGAATTCCGACCGTTTGTCAAGGAGATCGGAGGCAGAAAACGCATGTTCGTTTTCTGTACCGTGGCTGCCAAACGCGACGACAGTAAAAAATTCGACGGTTCGGCAACCCCGGACCTGGCACTTGTGGACACAGAATATCGCGACGTGGTTTGGATAGACGCAAAGCATCCGTCTCAATGGGAGTCTGCTATACTTGAGCAACTCGGTGAGACCTGGAAAACTGAAGAAGGACTGAAAGACGAAGATATATGGCCTGATCGCCTGGAGATCGATCTTGACCAATACAGGAAGCAGGATAGCATTTCCGGGGAAATGATCGAGATCGTCAGGGATAGTCTTGAAAATTAGATCGCGATCTCAAAATATACCAGGCTGTACACGCTGGTAATATAGATCCACAAAAGTGTAAAAACGATATGTATCGAGGTTTCGAATGGCTTTCCTTTCCACAGTTTCACCGAATAAACGAACAATTGGAATAAGAGTCGGAACCCCCAAAAGACACCCATCCCAAGGGAAATGATCCGGCCAAGATCGGTATGAACCATCGCAGTTGCCTGCGTAAGGGATAACAGCCCCATCAGGAAGACCACCAGTGCAATAAAAAAAGTATGCACCTCCATCATTTGTTTATTGATAAGGCTTAGCGGTTTGAGTTCCTCCTTCCATTTGAAATACTTCGGAAACGGCAGGTGGATAAAAGCAAGGACCATTAACAGTATCCCTATTATTTTAAGATGTAGTTCCATTCTTCGATAGTATAAAAATTGAAACAAAGGGTGTGATCTTGATCTCTTTCTCGATCGCAAGTCCGGCTGCATTAAAACAGTTTCTCCAATCCTTCTTACTGAAGAAATGAAACGCACCTATGGTGTAAGCAAGGAAATTCGGAATGTTACGCAAATGCTCCACGACCAACAGTCTGCCTTCGTCCGAAAGCACTCTGCGGATCTCTTTCAGAAACATAACTCGCTCTTCACGATCACGGATCTCATGCGCACTCATTATGGCGAAAACCCCGGAAACCGCCTGATCCTGCAATGGCAGATCTGTAGTATCGATCGTTTTTGCACCAGGGAATGGCGGGTAAGCTTTCCTGGCTCTTTTGATGGACGACTCGGTATGTCTTTCAGGATTGTAGAAATCAAACACCTCGAGTTTAGCCTCCGGAAACCGATCCGAAATTGCCTGGGAGGTCTCATCAAATCCGGCGTTGATATTTACGATCGTGTCGGATGTATTGAAGTCAAACTCATCGAGAAACCTGTACTCGTACAACTGGGAGCAGTCGTAAACATAAAATGAAACCAAGAGGGAGATTAATACAGGCACAACCAAAATTACAAGCCCGGCGATAGCCACAACGCCTGAAACCATAACTTCAAGTCCGAAATATATCAAAGGTAACAAGAGCAGGAAAATAACGTAGAAGTGCCAGTTAAACCGTACAATGTTCCATACCCCTTGAAATGGCCGTCTCACCCTTTCCATTCTTCCTTCGCTCCTTTCTTCCAATAATAAGGCACCTCGGTGATCTGGAAAGCATTTGCCAACACCAGGCCATCGATTTTGAGGTCATCTATGAACTTAAATTTCCAATCCATCACCTGAAGGGGCTGTGGTTTCCAGTTCTGTCGGACCCCTTCAATGATCAACATTTCCTTCGATTCGGAATTGTAGGTGAACGTAAACGGCAATGGTCCGGCAAACCTCCTGGCCTCCTTCCAGCTACCGAAAGGAGATCCCTCGGGCAGCGGTGCATTTTCCGAAGAAAGTTTAAAAACCGCTTCGAACTTCGATTTCATCGATCTCACTGCTGTTTGGTTCAGGCTATCCTCGAACTCTATATCGGTAGTCGTATAATTGTAATGAGTAAAAACATTTCCGAAGAATTCCATCTTCTTCATGTTTGTCTCCGACTTCAGAATATACAACCCCCTCAAACGTTTACCGTTGCTGCGAACATACCGCACGAAGATCCGGTAACCTATCAGCATAAAATCATTACCGGCGAATTTAGGCATCCCTTTTGGCCTCAGATCGCGGGTATCCACCATGGCTACCGCGATAAATCCGTATTTCTCATCGAAAGTGTCCAGGCTCAGGCTTTCCGGTAAAAAATGTTCGAGGGACGCTTTGGGTGCGGCGAAAGTGAAGACCACGGACCTGTTGAAATAGGCTTCCACGGCGAAGGGGTGATTTTTCAACAATTCAAGCCCCATTTATTCAAGTCGTTTAGCAATTACAAATTCGTTGATATAGATCAGGATCACGAAAAGAATGGCGAACATAAGGTTGAGGCTACCCCACAGCAATAGTTCCGGTGCAACGATCACTTCAATAATATTCATCGACAATACAAGGCAGATCTGGACAATCGCGTTAATCCTGGCTTTGTAGCCACTTAATATCCAGAATCCCATGATCACTTCACCCAAACCAATGGCGAGAGTAAGCTGTTGCGCATAATCGAAACCGAGAATCTTCGCAACGATGAACTCATGACGGGGAACCATCCCCAGTATCTTACAGTAAAACCCGTTGACGAACCAAACGATCGCAAAACTGATCCGTATTACCTGGTAGATCGATCTCATAGGGTTTTATATTAGAGGAAGAAGTTCCACACCAGTCCGAACCGTATCACAGCATCCCGATACGGATAGCCGGGAGCCGAAAAGTGACTGTTGGACGAGTTGAACAACTGATTTATGTGTTCGTACTTCACGTATATCCTGGTTTGCCTGATCTTGGCATTGAAGAATATGTCCACCATAGGAAATCCACCGAAATTTTCATCTTCATGAACATAGAATTCGGCCAGGACAGGATCATAGGCATTCATCTCGTATTCGGTAAAGTACCTCAACGTAACACCGGTTTGCAGGAACATCGCTTTCTTAAACCATTCATCCTGGTAATACAGCGAATGACGAGTTACGATCTGTGGTACATTGAATACCTCTTCACCGCCAACGACCTGCTGGAACATAACTGTATTCATAAGGGCAAAAGAACCGTATCTGAATTCCCTGGAAGCCTTGATCTTCAGGTAATCCACCCTGTCCCCGTACTGATGTGGTGTTGGTGTACTGTCGTTCTCCTTTATGGCAAAATAAGTAAAGTCATCGATCCCGGTATAGCTCACCTCTGCATCCAGGAGTTTTTCAGAGTTCAGTTCAAACTTCAGTTCCTGGGTCTTGACATTCTCGTAATCATTCTGCCAGTTGTAATTAACGTAGTCGCTCTGATTCAATAAGAAATTGAAGTTAGGCGCCACCGAATGTACCGTAGCGGAAGCTTTTACCTTATTCTCCTCATTGAATGAAAAGGCGGCAGCCGCATTGAGATAATTTCCGTCGAAATCGCCGGCGATATTGATCTTTCCGTTTCCTGAGAGTTCAAAACCACGATATTGCTTTCGGTAACTCGCGCCAAATTGTACCAGGTTGCCTTTCAGCCTGTTGGTGATCCGGCCGTCGTCAAGTACAAGCACTGTATTGTAACCGTAGTTGTAGTCGGTATATCCGATGAAAGCTCCGATCTCACCAAGGATGTTGTTATCCAGTCGGGCATACCCCTGAACGTTAAAATCTTCGAGTTTAGTGGTCTTTCGCAGGTCACTGGCTTCGTAGGACTCACCGTAGCCGGAAAACGGCTCTGTTTGTCGGAATTCGTAAAACTTATCTTCGTAGCTGATCCTGTTCCCTACACTCAGTACGTTGTAGTTCGTCGAATCTCGTTTGCGGATCAGATCGTATTCCTGGTCGGCATAAAAACGCAGACCCTCCAGTTTGTTCTCCGCGTTTTCGAAATTCACGTCCAGTCGGCCACGATCATCAAACTCGCCATTTCCCGTTTCAAATAGCATAATGGAATTGGCGTTCAACCCTCCATTTTCCTCGTTCAGGACATCCTGTGCGGCGATATGCCCCCTGAACCGGTAACGGTTATTTTTCGTGCTGTAGTTGGTAGTGAACCTGAAATTCCCTGTACTGGTAAGCGATTGCTGATAACTACCCAGTGATCTGACCCCTTTGTACGCGATAGAAAAATTAAACTGCTCACTCGTATTCACGGAAAGAAAGGCATCCAGTTGCTGCCCCTGGTTAAAGGCCGTACGAAAATACAGGTCGGTTAGTGGGGTAGGTACCCTGAAATACCGCATATCCTCAATTTCAGTATAGTTGAAATGATGAGATTGTGCGGCAAAGAGAGGTTTCAGATTTGTTTTGTTGAAGGAGATACCGAGCGAATTATAGGTCTGGCCCACATTTGCGAAAGGGATAAGTTCGAAATCATCCCTTCTCAGGTAATTGAATCTGTAATCTTTCCGAATGGTGAGCGAGGTATCCAGGAAGGTCGTGTCCCTGTCGTGGGAAATGATCTTGTAAAGATCGATAGGTGCCTTCTTTCGTGCTGCTGCGTCCGGACCATTCGGGTAATCTTGAGAAAACACTGAAGCAGTGACAAAAACAAAGAATAAGAACGAAAGTGTTTTACTCATGAATGGGCGTCTTACCCCGCAAAGGTAATTTATTAAACGAAAATAGTTACTTTTAATTTCAGTGTTAGCCCTTAAAATAAATCCCGAACTAATCGAATGTGGAACAGACGAAGCGGGCCGTGGTTGTCTTGCCGGTCCTGTGACCGCTGCCGCTGTGATCCTACCTGATGATTTCAGCCACCCGTGGCTTACAGATTCCAAGCAACTTTCAGAAAAGAAAAGAATGGAACTCCGGCCTGTGATCGAAACGCAGGCATTGGCATTTGCGGTAGCCCATGTGATGATGGAAGAGATCGACCAGGTCAATATTCTGAATGCCTCCATCATGGCCATGCACCGGGCTATCGAGCAGCTGAAAACCCAACCCGAATTCATCGCGATCGACGGGAATAAATTCAAACCTTTCAAAAACACACCTTACGAATGTGTGGTAAAGGGAGACGGGAAATACCTGCATATAGCGGCGGCCTCAATCCTCGCGAAAACCTACAGGGATGACTACCTTTCCGAACTACACCAAGAATACCCTCAATACAACTGGAAGCAAAACAAAGGTTACCCCACGGCAGAGCACAGGGAAGCCATAAAAAAATTTGGTCCCACGCCCTATCATCGAAAAAGTTTCAGACTGCTGCCCGAACAACTCAGGCTTGATATTTAGATTGTTGAAAAGACGTCAATAAAGAATTGAATTTCGAATATCATTCAAGTAGGATACTGCCTATTTTTGTGATGTGAGGCGTATATTCAACTTAGGTATATCAGTACTGCTGCTGGTTTTTGTTGTCGGATGTGATTCGGAGAATCAAACCTATTCCGAACCCGAAGATCTTATCCCGAATGATCCTGCCATGCTGCTTTCCGTATCGAATTACAATACCTTAAGGAACGACCTTAAATTAAATGTGGCCTTTAACAGCTATAAGGGAAGGGAATTATACGATCTGTTAACCGGCAATCACACTATCCTGGAGCAACTATCACCCATTTCCCGATCGCTTATCGGTATATACGACAGTGGCTCCGATTCCCGTGAGTTTACATTCATCACGCGCAATGACAGCACGATCTTTAAGCTGGATTCACTGCCTAATTTGGTTTCCGAAACGCTCAAATACGGGGAATACTCGATCGACCGGGTTCAGATCGACGAGACCACGGCATTTACCGCTACAAGGGATAGCTTCTTCCTTCTGTCATCTTCACAGAAATTGCTCGAGCAGATGCTGGGTCGAACCTCGGCAAGCGGAGCCAGGTTTAAGAATTCAGTTCGCCTGGCAAAAGATGCCGAACTCCTGATAACACGGAACAATGCCCGGATCCACTTATCGGATTCTATGACCAGTTCACTCTCTGAACAACTGGCGCTGAATTTTACAATTGCGGCAGACGGGGTTACAGGCTACGGAGTGGCAAATGGCTCGGATTCCATCCCGGGAATGATCGATATATTCAAAGGTCAACTGCCACAGGCCAACCATATAGACAAGGTACATCCATCTGTAGCAGAGTCTTCGCTCACCTTTACATTTTCCAATCCGGATTCGCTGTTTCAACGCCTGAAACTATTCAGGGGCGACAGCACAATAGTGAGAGTTCCGGGAATGTTCGAAGCTATCACAGAGATATCGGAGATCCGCTTTTCAGAGGGTGATGCGGTTGTGATGCATAGTATTGATGCCGTGCTGACATCAGAGGCGCTTATGCCCTCATTTTTGGAGAATACTACTTTTCGGGATGTGGAAATCTTCGAATTCACGAAACCGAAACAATTCAAATTGAATTTTTCACCCCTTGTGCATCATACCGAGCCTGAGTTAGGATTCCGTCTCGATGATTTCTTCGTGTTTACGGAGAATATGGAAACTGCCGAGAAATTCATCACAGCATTCAAGAGTAATAATGTTTTGGCAAATTCGACCGACTTCCAGAATGCGACGCGGGACATGAGTACCGCTTCATCGCTGATGATACTGCACTTCAACGGGCATGTGCGAAAAGGACTTGCCGATGTTCTCTTTGCCGAGATGGAAGCCTCGGCGACAAGTGAACCTCTTGGGAAATATCGTTTATCTGTTCTTCAGATGACTCATGACAGGGATTTTGCTCATGTGAACTTCGTTTGCAAGGAGGCCACCCAATCCAC
>JAUIIU010000032.1 GCA_030431695.1 Bacteroidia bacterium
TCGACTGATGAATCTCTAGATACTTATTCTAAGATGCTTCGACTTCGCTCAGCATAAGCGATTCACCTCGTTTTGCGGACTCAGAGTATTCGCCATCAGGCGGATGTGTCGAAGAGTGCAAAACGAGTTCTCTGCTTATTTAACTTCCTCGAAGTCTACGTCCTCCACATCAGCACCTTCATCACCTCCGGTTCCGGCATCTCCGGCATCTCCCGTAGGTGCTCCGTTCTGCTGTTGCTCGGCCTGAGCTTTGTAAAGCTCTTCTGAAGCGGTCTTCCAGGCTTCGTTGATCTTCTCAAGGGCAGGTTCTATGGTTTCAACCTCCTTGGTCTCGTAGGCTTTCTTCAGCTCTTCCAAAGCATCTTCGATAGGCTTTTTCTTGTCGTCGCTCAGCTTGTCACCAAACTCCTTAAGTTGCTTCTCTGTCTGGAAGATCATGGCATCTGCCTCGTTGATCTTATCGGCTTTATCTTTGGCAGCCTTATCCGCTTCGGCATTCGCTTCGGCTTCGGCTTTCATCTTTTCGATCTCCTCTTCGGTAAGACCAGAGCTGGCCTCGATTCGGATATCCTGAGATTTACCGGTTGCTTTATCGGCTGCGGTAACTTTGATGATACCGTTGGCATCAATATCGAAGGTTACCTCGATCTGAGGTACTCCTCTTGGCGCCGGTGGAATTCCGTCCAGGTGGAAACGTCCGATGGTCTTGTTATCTGTTGCCATTGGGCGCTCACCCTGAAGTACGTGGATCTCCACACTTGGCTGGTTATCTGCAGCCGTACTGAAGATCTGACTCTTCTTCGTAGGAATTGTAGTGTTAGCGTCGATCAGCTTGGTCATTACGCTACCCATGGTCTCGATTCCCAGGGAAAGTGGTGTAACATCAAGCAGAAGTACGTCTTTCACGTCTCCGGTAAGCACTCCGCCCTGGATCGCAGCACCAATGGCCACAACCTCATCCGGGTTCACACCTTTGCTAGGTGACTTTCCGAAGAATTTCTCAACCGCCTCCTGAACTGCAGGAATACGGGTAGAACCACCTACAAGGATGATCTCGTCTATGTCGCTCTTGCTTAGTCCGGCTGCTTTAAGGGCTGCCTCACAAGGAGCGATGGTTCTTTTTACCAGGTCGTCGATCAGCTGTTCGAACTTCGCACGGCTCAGTGTTTTCACAAGGTGCTTAGGTCCGCTGCTGGTCGCGGTGATATAGGGTAAGTTGATCTCGGTCTGAGAAGACGAAGACAACTCGATCTTTGCTTTTTCGGCTGCTTCTTTCAATCTCTGAAGCGCCATTGGGTCCTTTCTAAGGTCCATGCTTTCTTCCTTTTCGAACTCGTCTGCCAGCCAGTTGATGATCTTCTGGTCTACGTCGTCACCACCAAGGTGAGTATCACCATCAGTAGAAAGTACTTCGAAGACTCCGTCACCCAACTCCAGGATGGACACGTCATGTGTACCACCACCGAAGTCGAATACCACGATCTTCTGGTCTGTGGTTTTCTTATCAAGTCCGTAGGCAAGTGCAGCAGCTGTAGGCTCGTTGATGATCCTTTCTACTTTCAGTCCGGCGATCTCTCCCGCTTCTTTGGTAGCTTGTCGCTGACTGTCATTAAAGTAAGCAGGTACGGTGATCACGGCACGGGTTACATCTTGTCCGAGATAGTCTTCCGCTGTTTTCTTCATCTTCTGAAGGATCATTGCACTAAGTTCTTGCGGAGTGTACAGACGGCCGTCGATATCAACACGAGGGGTGTCGTTATCCCCTTTCACCACTTTGTAAGCGGCGCGGTCGGCTTCTTTCTGCGACTCCGAATATTTGTTCCCCATGAAACGTTTGATGGAAGCGATGGTCTTGGTAGGGTTGGTCACTGCCTGTCTTTTGGCAGGGTCCCCTACTTTGATCTCACCATCCTCCACGAAAGCGATCACGGAAGGAGTTGTTCTTTTTCCTTCGGCATTAGGGATCACGGTAGGTTCGCTACCTTCCATCACTGACACACAGGAGTTGGTGGTCCCCAAGTCGATTCCAATTATTTTGCTCATAGCGTTGTAGTATTATAAAGTGTTATTTCCAATTTTTAATCGCTAACTATATGTCAATCATTATGCCACCCGCCGAAATATGACACCATGTCAGTCTGTTTAGTATGTTAGTATCGCTGCGCTCTTGGTAAATTGGTATCGCTTCGCTCTTAGTATTTTGGAATGTTGGATTGTTAGATATTAGACATCGGACATCGGACATCGGACATCGGTCATACGACACCTGACACCGGACAACCCACAACCGACAACCCACAACCGACAACCGACAACCCACAACCGATAAGTGGATTCGTTGATTTGTTGATTTGTTGATTCGGTTATTCGTTATACCGGACTTCGGACTCCTGACTTCCGACTTCCGACCCTTCGACCTAGCTCAGGGCAACGCACCCGACACCCCTGTAACATCCTTTTTTATATCTTGTCTTTAATTGAAAAGAAAGTATGCGCAACATTTGCCTGATCCTCCTCCTGTTTACAATAGTCCAGAATGTTTCGGCACAGGCCTTGACGAATTCAGAAAAAGAATACCTCTCCAAGAGCGCAATAGATATCAATGTTGATGAAACCTATCAAAATGGCGATTGGAGTGCCGTGTTAAAGGATATTGGTGACAAGCGCATTGTAGCCCTGGGTGAATTTACCCACGGAGCAGGCGAACTGTTCACCGCGCGTAACGATCTTATCAAAGCGCTGCACCGGCAAAAAGGGTTCAACTTAATCCTCTTCGAGGCAGGGATCGGGGAAATGGTAGCCGTGAACTCGGGCAAAGACACCCTGTCCCCTGCACAAATGACGGAAGGACTGTTCGGACCCTGGCGTACACGTGAATTTCGAGAGCTGATGGCGTTTATCAAACAGAATAATCTTGAAATTGGCGGGTTCGATGTGCAGCGCACGGGAAGGACCTTCAGAAGAACTCTTCAGAAAAACTTAATTGAAAACAAACTGGATACCACTAAGTATTCAAATATCGAAGAACGGTTTGAAGATGCACATAGATTGGTAAGCAATCGTAAGTCTGTTCACGATTCGATTGAACCAAAGATCAGGGAAGTGATGCTCGATTATCTCAAACTCATTTCTGAATTAACGTATTTAACAGACCCAAATGATCCGTCACAATTGCAGCTCTACCTAACACTGCACAATAGGTACGATTACCTGAATTACAAACTGAAATTCGTGAAGGACAAGGATTGGAGAAGTCGCTGGAAGAGCAGGGACAGCCTGATGGCTCAGAATATGGAACTACTTCTCGACAAGATTTTTCCCAACGAAAAAGTGATCGTCATCGGACATAATTTTCACCTTTCGCGATTCAACGAAAAGGAAGAGGTAATGGGAGAATTCCTGAAGGAGAAATACGGCGAACAGATGTACATTTTGGGTGCTTTTAGCGGGTCGGGCAGTTATCACAGTAACTCGGGCGATGAGAAGCAGATGGAGGAACCGGATCCGGAGCGGCTTGATATCAAACACGTGATCCGCGAACTGGACGGTCGAATACATTTCCTTCCTGTTCCGAAGAACGGCTCCAAGAAATACGCCTGGCTGTTCCGCAAGATCACGATCAACGACAGCTTTACAGACCTGAACAGCAGCAACCAACTGCAGCTGTCGCGGCATTTTGACGGATTGCTACTCCTCGACAAGGTTTCCCCTCCTAGCAAATAAATGTCAGTTCGAGTGATCCGCCGAAGGCGGATTGTATCGAGAACCGAAAGCCATAGTATTTTCGTATCGCTTCGCTCTTAGAATGTTAGATTGTTAGATTATTGGATTGTTAGATTATTGGATTGTTGGATTATAAGTCCACGAACAACAGAAAACTGAAAACCGATAACGCACAACCAACAACGGATAAGTGGATTCGTTTATTCGTTGATTTGTTGATTCGATAATTAGATAATTTGGATTGTTAGATTATTGGATTGTTAGACTATAAGACCACGAACAACAGAAAACTGAAAACCGATAACGCACAACCAACAACGGATAAGTGAATTCGTTGATTTGTGCATTCTACCTTTGTCATTCAGAGGGAGTGAAACGACCGAAGAATCTCATTAGATTCTTTACTTCGCCCATGGGCTCTGTTCTGAATGACATTCGCATAGCCCATCCAAAAAATTTATCAACAACATATACATCGTTTGGAATATTTCCATATATTTGGAATAATTCCAATATGTTTATTAATACACATACATATTACAGTCTGCGATACGGCACCATAGCCGTGAAGGAACTGCTGCAGTTAGCGAAGGAGAAAGGTATTCGTACACTGGCGGTCACGGATGTTAACAACACCTCCGCCTGCTTGGAGATACTGCGGGTGGCGCCCGAGTTCGGTATCCGCATCGTAGTGGGTGTGGATTTCAGAAATAGTGCGGAACAGCAGTTCGTGATGCTGGCGAGGAACAATGAAGGTTTCCTGAATATAAACCGCTACCTCTCCCACTTCCTGCATGAAGATGGAACTATTCCAAACCGGGCCGAAGCACTCCCCCACACCTTTGTGGTCTATCCCTTCGGAAGTTTTGAAGGTGATGAACTAGAGGAACACGAATTCATAGGCGTGCGCAAGGAAGAACTCAACAAACTGAAGTTCTCTCCATGGAACAAACGGCGGGAGAAGCTGGTGGTGCTGCAAACTGTTACACACATCAACAAGAAAGGTTTCAATACCCATAGACTACTTCGGGCGATCGACAACAATACCCTGCTCAGCAAACTCCCGGTTTCCGAACAGGGCAATGAATACGACAGGCTGTGTTCCGAAGAAGAACTCAGGGAAGCCTTCGTTGAATTCCCTGAACTCATCGAGAACACGGAAAAGCTGCTGCAATCCTGCTCCATCGAATTCGACTTCAGCAAGGAGACCCCGAACAACCAAAGGTCCTACACCGGAAACGAACAGTTGGATTACCGCTTGCTGAAGAAACTCGTTTACGAAGGCCTGCCCTATCGCTACGAAACCCCCACCGATGCCATCCTGGACCGTATCAGGAAGGAACTGGATATCATCAAGGAAAAAGGCTTTGTCTCCTACTTCCTCATCAACTGGAAGATCCTGAAATACGCCCGTAGCAAAGGCTATTTCTACGTAGGACGCGGTAGTGGTGCCAACAGTATCATTGCCTACCTGCTTCGCATCACCGATGTGGATCCTATAGAGCTCGATCTCTATTTCGAGCGATTCATCAATCTCTACAGGAAGAACCCGCCGGATTTCGATATCGACTTCTCCTGGGCAGACCGGGACGATATCACCGAATTCATGTTCCGAAGGTTCCCGAACACCACCCTGCTCACGGTGTACAACACTTTCAAGTACAGGGCGTCCATTCGCGAACTGGGGAAGGTCTTTGGACTTCCGAAGGAAGAACTGGACAAACTATCCGCCGGGGACTACGATTTCCGCAGGCTGGACAAGCTCTCCCAACTGGTGATCATGTACAGCAGGCGGATACAGGGTTTCCCAAATTACCTGGGGATACATGCGGGTGGCATTCTTATTTCTGAAAAGCCCATCCACTATTATACTGCCACCTTCATGCCCCCAAAGGGATTCCCAACCACACAGTTCGACATGATCGTGGCCGAGGATATCGGGTTGTATAAGTTCGATATCCTGAGTCAGCGTGGCCTCGGAAAGATAAAAGACGCCGTGGAAGTGGTGAAGTACAACCACCCCAACGACCCACCCATTGATATACACGACATCAGGCGGTTCAAGGAAGATGAGCGCATCAAATACCTCCTTCGGAATGCAAAGGCAATTGGCTGTTTTTATGTGGAGTCACCAGCCATGAGGATGCTACTGAGAAAACTCCGGGTAGACGACTACCTGGGGTTGGTAGCAGCCAGCTCGGTGATACGGCCGGGGGTATCCCAATCCGGCATGATGCGGGAGTACATTCTTCGTTACCGTTTTCCCGAACGGCGCAAGGAAGCCCACCCGGTGATGATGGATATCATGCCAGAGACCTATGGAGTTATGGTGTACCAGGAGGATGTGATCAAGGTAGCGCATTACTTTGGCGGACTCACCCTGGGAGAAGCCGATATGTTGCGCAGGGGGATGTCCGGGAAGTTTCGGTCGCGGGAGGAATTTGCCAAGGTGAAGGACCAGTTCTTCAGCAATTGTAAGACCACGGGGAAGTCGGAAGAACTCACAAGCGAGATCTGGCGACAGATAGAAAGCTTTGCCGGCTATGCCTTTGCCAAGGGCCACTCGGCCTCTTACGCCGTGGAAAGCTACCAGAGTCTCTTCCTGAAAGCCTATTACCCTTTGGAATATATGGTTGCCACGGTGAACAATGGTGGCGGATTTTACAGACCTGAACTATACGTACACGAAGCCCGTATGCACGGCGCCAGGATACTGGCTCCCTGTGTCAATTACAGTCGGGCGGAAACGGTGATCTACGGAAAGGATATCTACCTGGGATTTGTATTTCTCCACTCACTGGAGCGTAAGGTGATCAAGGCAATCCTAAAGAACAGGGAAACGGAAGGCTTCTTTATGAGCCTGGACGATTTCCTGGAGAGGGTGCCGATCTCCATGGAGCAGATCTCCATACTTATCAAGATAAACGCCTTTCGGTTTACCAAGAGAAACAAACGCGAACTTTTATGGGAAGCACATATGAAAATCAATAAGACAACATTCGACGAGAACATTCAGACCCTTTTCCGGGCTGAAAAAATAAGTTTTAAAACCCCTGAACTGCCCAGCACCCCACTGGAAGAAGCCTTTGACGAGATGGAACTCATAGGGTTTCCGCTCTCCAATCCTTTCAAGCTGCTGCTGGCGCCTTCGCGGAGCAAGATACGGGCAAAACATCTCCCGGACTTTGTAGGCAAAGAGATCACTATCGAGGGTTACCTGGTAACGGTGAAGAATACGGCGACCTCGGGTGGGAAACGGATGCATTTCGGGACCTTCCTGGATCGGGACGGCGACTTCATCGATACGGTTCACTTCCCGCCGGTGGCGGCCAGGTATCGTTTCCGCGGAAAAGGGATCTACGGGATCACAGGTAAAGTAGTGGAGGAATTCGATTGCATCACTATCGAAGTAACCAAGATGGTACGCTACCCTATCATCGAGGATCCGCGCTATGCCGCAAATGATTCTACGGCGAAGTTGCATTCGAAGCGGTATAAGAATAGAGTTTAATTTCTTTCAATATTTTTTGTTCTCTTCATTTTCTTTGCTCGTCCAAAAAAAACGAAGCAAAAGAAAAGACGCCTTTTCGATAGGTATTTTTGGTCCTTCGGCCCAAAACCATTCGTAATTTCCTAAAATCACTACAAGGCTTCGCGATTTCTTCACGGAAATTACTCATCTATACTGACGAAAAGGGTTTATAAGGCCTAAACTCAAAATCGCGCCTCAGAGACGACTTCGGGACCCGCCGGATGCAACCGAGAGGACAACTAAAAGCTGTTTGAACCACCTGAGGTGGTGAGTTCTTTTAGTTGCGAGGTAAAGACATGGCGGGTGAACAAGGCTCTGCAGCGCTAGCGTTTTTTGCTTCTTTTTTGGGCGATGCAAAAAAGAAGAAAAAGAAAAATGATCAATACCCGTAACATCGTCCACATGGACCTCGACACTTTCTTCGTGTCCTGCGAGCGCTTACTCGACAGCCGGCTGGAAGGTAAACCTGTGCTCATTGGTGGCACCAGCGACCGCGGGGTGGTGGCTTCCTGTAGTTACGAGGCACGTGCCTTCGGGATCCACTCTGCCATGCCCATGCGACTGGCAAAACAACTGTGCCCGGAAGCTATCGTACTGAGAGGAAATTCGGGAGTTTACAGTAAGTTCTCCAATTCCGTTACCGATATCATCAAGGAAAGTGTTCCGCTGTATGAAAAGACTTCGGTGGATGAATTCTACATCGACCTAACCGGGATGGACAAATTCTTTGGCTGCCATAAACTGGCCAGCGAGATCCGCAAACGTATCATCAGGGAAACGGGGCTTCCCATCTCCTTTGGTTTGTCCGTAAATAAAACAGTCTCCAAGATCGCCACCGGAGAGGCCAAACCAAATAACCAGATACAGGTAGTACACGGGCATGAAAAACCCTTCCTCTCCCCGCTTTCGGTGAGTAAGATCCCTATGGTGGGTAAGGTTACCTACCGCCAGTTGTGTGACCTGGGGATCAAACGCATCAGTACCATACAGGAGATGCCAGTCGAAATGATGGCAAGGGTCTTCGGGAAGAACGGGCAGGTGATCTGGAAAAAAGCCAATGGTATCGACAACAGCCCGGTGGTTCAGTACAACGAGCGCAAGTCCATCTCCACCGAGCGCACTTTCGACCGTGACACCACCGACGTGAAAAAACTGGAAAGCATTATCATAGCTATGGCCGAAAACCTGATCTACCAGCTTAGGCGGGGCAACAAACTTACTGCCTGCGTTACTTTCAAGATCCGCTATTCGGATTTTCAGACCTACACCCAGCAAAAGCGTATTCCTTACAGTTCGGCGGATCACAAGATCCTCCCCGTGGTTATGGAACTTTACAAAAATCTCTACCAGCGTCGATTATTGGTTCGATTGGTAGGGGTGCGGTTCAGTCATTTGGTGGAAGGTGGCCAGCAGATCGACCTGTTCGAAGACAACGAAAAGATCATGAACCTCTACCAGGCTATGGACCGTATGCGTGAACGCTATGGCGACCGGGCCGTGATAAAAGCAGCAGGAATGGGAGCCAAGAGTATCAGCAGGTGGAATCCGTTCACCGGGGAACCGCCTCCGCTACTGGCAAACAGAAGGCGATAAAGCTGTTAGTTCGAGTGAACAGCCGTATGCTGATTGTATTGAGAACCACTTCTCGATACGTTCTTTTACGCTTCGCCAGAAAGAACACTCGAAGTGACAAATTATTTCTAATACGTTTGTATAAAATCTTACATTTACTCGGTAAAACAACCGTATGGAAAGCATCAGTGTGTTCGACATGCTAAAAATTGGTGTAGGGCCTTCCAGTTCGCACACCCTGGGTCCCTGGCGAGCCGCAAATCGATGGGTAGATGGGTTGAAGAACAGTATGCCGCTCCAGGATATCGATTCCGTGCAGGTTCAGCTATATGGTTCGCTATCCCTTACCGGAAAAGGCCATGCAACCGATATTGCCTCGATAATGGGCCTGTTGGGGACAGATCCTGTGACATTTCCCATAGAGGAACTGTCCGCAGAGGTTGAAAAGGTACATAATACAAGAAAGCTCCTGCTCGGAGGTGAACACTTCATAGATTTCGACCCGAAAACGAATATAAAATTCAATCGGAAATTCCTTCCCTTTCATCCCAACGGTATATCGTTCACCGCGAGTTTAAAAGATGGAACTAAGAAATCACAGACCTACTACTCCATCGGTGGTGGCTTCGTGGTTCAGAAAGAACGAAAGCGGGAAAAGATCAAGATGGAGAAGTTCAGCCACTTCCCTTATCCCGTCGAAAAAGCTAACGAACTACTTAAGTATTGTTCCGAAGAAAACAAAACGGTTAGTGAAATCGTATTGGCGAACGAATTGTCACTTCGTTCGATTGAAGACATTAAAACCGGGCTTGACAAAATCTGGGATGTCATGCTGCATTCCATGTACACCGGATGCCATACGGAAGGAACACTGCCCGGCGGACTGAATGTGAAACGACGTGCGTACGAATCCCATAAGAATCTTATCGGCAGTACCCCTTATTCCAACCAGTACGAATGGATCGCGGCAATAAGGAATACCGAAGTGAAATTCAGGCAGATCTTGAAATGGGTAAGCTGTTTCGCCCTGGCGGTAAACGAGGTCAACGCATCACTCGGGCGAGTAGTTACAGCTCCTACCAACGGAAGTGCCGGAGTTATACCAGCCGTTCTAATGTATTACCTGGTGATCGAAAATCACGATGGAAATCACGAGGATATCCATAAATTCCTGTTAGTTGCAGGTGAAATCGGAAGCTTATTTAAGAAAGGAGCAACCATTTCCGCAGCTATGGGTGGCTGCCAGGCAGAGATTGGAGTGTCATCGGCTATGGCCGCTGCCGCTTTAACTGAATTAATGGGCGGTAGTCCGGAACAGGTGATGATGGCCGCCGAGATCGCCATGGAGCACCACCTGGGCCTAACCTGTGATCCTATTGCCGGATTGGTCCAGATACCATGTATCGAGAGGAATGCCATGGGTGCAATCAAAGCGATAAACGCCTGTGAAATGGCCCTGGATGCAGATCCGACTCATGCCAAGATACCTCTGGATAAAGTTATAGCAACCATGTGGGCAACCGCCCAGGATATGGGCTCAAAGTACAAAGAGACCAGTGAGGGCGGACTCGCGGTAGAGGTGAATATTTCCGATTGCTGATATTTATTCAGTCTTACAATCGCTTCTTCGCCTGGAATCGATCAGATGAATGATCTTCCATCCATCTTCTGTTTTTGCGAGAGTAAAAGCATTTGCACCGCAGTGAAGCAGCGATCCGTTCAACCAAAATTCGTAGGGAGTCCATACGTGCGCCAGGTTACCGTCGATCTGTACACCGTAATCCAGTAAACGTTCCTCCCACTGCTGGTCTTCCGGACGATTGGCAATTGCGATCAGGAAGTCCTCCCCGTTACCATCACGAACATGTGGCTGTCCGTCATTTCCCGTGAATACCGTTTGTGCCGGCAGGTTCTCTATCATTACCGATCTCATTTTCAGGGTATCACCTTTGTGAAAACCTTCAAAAAATGTATCAACGATCCCACGGGCATCGGCCGTAGAGAAATTTTCCTGTGCGGAAATAAAAATGGTGGTCAGTAAAAGAGACAGATTTACAAGGATTTTCATAGGATGTGAAATATAGTTGTGTATCGGTTAAAGAGTTTGAAAATTAGTACTTTTACGCGACAAATTGTTACACTTTCTCATATGTCGATAGCAAAAAAAGAATACAAACGGATAACAACCAAGACCTTAGTGGATATGAAGCAGAATGGAGAGAAGATCTCCATGCTTACTGCTTACGATTACACCATGGCCAAAATCGTGGATGGTGCCGGGGTTGATGTGATCCTGGTGGGTGATTCGGCCTCTAATGTGATGGCAGGTCATGAAACCACACTTCCAATCACACTGGACCAGATGATCTACCACGCCTCTTCGGTTATTCGGGCAGTGAAAAGAAGCCTTGTAGTAGTTGATATTCCCTTCGGAAGTTATCAAAGCGACCCAAAAGAAGCATTGCGTTCTGCAATTCGAATAATGAAGGAAAGCGGGGCCCATGCTATCAAGATCGAAGGTGGTAAAGAGATCAAGGAATCGGCCAAACGTATCCTGAATGCTGGTATTCCGGTAATGGGCCATTTAGGGCTAACACCTCAGTCAATTTATAAATTCGGGACATATACGGTTAGGGCCAAGGAGGAAGAGGAGGCAGAACAACTAAAAGAAGACGCCAGGATCCTTGAAAAATGCGGTTGTTTTGCCGTTGTTTTAGAGAAGGTACCTGCAAAACTAGCTAAGGAGGTTGCATCAGAACTAACCATTCCTGTCATTGGGATCGGTGCCGGTGGTGGCGTGGACGGACAGGTATTGGTAACACACGATATGTTGGGAATGACGCATGAGTTCAACCCGAGATTCCTCCGAAGATACCTGGATCTATATGCTGAAATGACCACGGCATTCGAACAGTACATCAAAGATGTCAAAAGCCGGGATTTTCCGAATGAGCAGGAACAGTATTAGTATAATCGTATTTTAGTATATTAGAATTTTAGTAATAATTTACAAGCTCTAACTCCCCGTACGCTCGCTTATGCATAGGTACAGAGAACTGGAGGTGTGGAAAAGGAGTAGGACATTTTGTTCGCAAATTTATAAACTCACAGAGGACTTCCCCAAAAGTGAAAAGTATGGGCTTGTAGTTCAATTAAGGAGGGCGGCAATTTCGATAGCCTCAAATATTGCTGAAGGGGCTTCCAGATCAACAAAACCTGACTTTCGAAGATTTTTAGAGATTTCAATAGGGTCGGCTTACGAACTGGAAACACAAATTTTAATAGCTTCCGACCTCTCTATAATCGACAAAAATAGAGCAGATGATATTATGAAGGAATTAGACTCAATTATTAAAATGCTTTCTAAATTGCGATCTTCAATTTCAACGGATAGGTAATATAAATTGTATTACATTAACTAAAATACGAATATACCAACATTCCAAAATACCATTTTAACTACGCGATATTAACCATTCCAAGAAAAAATATACTGACCGTTCTTCAATTAGTACGAAAAACAATCTTCAAATCCTTTATGAAGACAACCACCTCATCGTGGTAAGCAAACGTCCCGGGGATATAGTCCAGGGAGATAAGACGGGAGATGAGCCACTTTCGGAAGTAGTTAAAGCATATATTGCCGAAAAATATAACAAACCGGGAGCTGTCTTCCTTGGGGTTGTGCATCGACTGGATCGTCCTACCAGTGGTGTCGTGCTGTTTGCGCGTACGTCAAAAGCACTGGGCAGAATGAACAAATTGTTTTCAGAAAGGGAAACCAGGAAGATCTATTGGGCCGTTGTGGAAAACCGACCCCCAAAGATCAGTGACCAACTTATTCACTTCCTGAAACGCAATCCCAAACAAAACAAGTCCTACGCACATGTTAAGGAAGTTCCGGACAGCAAAAAGGCCGTTCTGAATTATGAACTGATAAAGGAACTCGACAATTACTATTTGCTTCAGGTTGAATTGGAAACCGGCAGGCATCACCAGATTCGGTCGCAACTATCTGCCATTGGCTGCGTTATTAAAGGTGATCTGAAATACGGCGCTAAACGCAGTAATAAGGACGGTAGTATTCATCTCCACTCGAGGGAGCTGACCTTTATTCATCCTGTCAAAAAAGAAGAAGAAGTAACGATCATGGCCGAACCGCCCAAAGATCCTGTTTGGAACAGCTGTATCTAGATCTCGATAATATTGTTCTTCAGCGCATAGATCACCAGTCCCACCCTGTTCTTGATATTAAGGCGATTAAAAAGCTCCTGGCGGTAGCCATCAATGGTCTTCGGACTCAAATTCATGATATCGGCGATCTCTTTGTAGGTCATTTCGGAACAGGCCAGCTGAAGAAAGATGAGTTCATTCTCCTTGAATTTAACCTCCTCATTCTTATTCGATGGTTGTATAGAGTGCAACAAAGTAGCGGCAACCTTTTCAGAATGATAATACCCCCGCTCCATTACCTCCAGCAATGCTACTTCGAGTTTGTCTGGGTGGATATCTTTTAAAAGGTAACCTTTTGCACCATTCTGCAGCATCTTCAGAATAACCTTTTCATCGTCCTCCATAGACAATGCCAGGAACTTGATATCCGGATGGTTCTTCGTTAACCAGGCAGCCGTTTCAAATCCGTCCATCACAGGCATATTGATATCCAGCAGAATAATATCGGGGCTTACTGTATGAGCTTTTAGTTTATGCTGAAGTTCCTTACCATTACTAGCATGAAAGAGGACATTGAATCCATCAAAGGTGTTGATCAGTTTTTCGAGCGAACCGGATAAGAGGAGGTGGTCGTCGACTATAGCAACATTATGTTCATGCTGATTCATGATTTAAAGGGGTATACTAAGTTAAGTTTTGTTCCTTCACCTGGGGAGGAAGTTAATTGATACTTTGCCGAAAGCAGGTCGGCCCTGGCTTTCATATTGGTTAACCCGGAATTTCCGACATTCACCGAAGTATCAAAACCAACACCACTATCGGCTACTGTGATCTCTAGTTCCTGTTCCCGATAACATAAATGTACAAATAAATTATCGGCCTTGGCGTGTTTGATCACGTTCGAGAAGAATTCCTGAAGAATACGGAAGATAATGATCTCATCCGAACTCGGGATAGGCACGGGTTCACCCTCGATCTTCAGATCGGCATGCAGAAAATTGAGTCGGTTGAAACGTTCGAGTTCTGTGCGCACCGATTCTATCAGCCCATTGTTCTGTATCACTTCAGTATTCAGTGTTTTGGAAAGCGCCCGTACTTCCTGTACTGTTGCCGCGACAACTTCCTTGGTTTCCTTAATCTGTGATTGAAAATCTTCAGAGACATTAGACTGAAGCATATTGAGTTGGATATTGGCAACAGACAACAACTGCCCTATATTATCGTGCAGTTCCCAGGCAATATTCTTTAACGTCTGCTCCTGGATCTCAAGTCGGGAATTGGTCAATTCCGTTTCGAACTTCTGTTCTGCTTCCAGGCGCTCAAGTATGAGTTTGTTCTTTCGTTTTTGGAAAGCGATGAAGAATATCACCACAAAACAAACGAGAACAAAAATCACGATTGTGACGTACAATATTAATACTATGTTTTCCTGCTGCATATGATAAATCCGATTGTAAACATTGAATACATGAATATGTTGGTATATAAGAAGACATTATTTCTTAGATCCACATATACGGTGTTTTCCACATTGAAATACTTCGAAAAGATATCCACCGGCGTCACGCACAAACTGAAGACTAGAATCCCGACGGAAATATACATTGGTAAAAACTTCTTTAGCTGCAGGATCAGATCGGACTGTAATAATTCGAAATAAAACAATATGATACTGATCACAAGTATCAGTGTTCCGATTAACAATGTGAATTGAGCCTCACCATCAAAATAAACACCGCTGAAGATAAGGTTTAATAGTGCCGAGATTCCGAATAGAACTAAAATCACATTCAGAATCAACTTCCACTTTTTATTTCTCAACTGGAGGATGAAATAACAGGAGAGAAATAAATAGCTGTACAGCGTATAAAGATTGTACAACCAATGATTTCGCCTGAATGGAGTATCCTCCACAAAAGCAAAATACTTGTATTCGGTAAAATATGCTATTGGCGCATACGCGCCAATTACTTCAACAATGAAGGTTATCCACAGATAGAGAACTAAATATCTGTCACGAGTCTTAGGCTTTGTTTTTAAGATAAAATAACTCCCTGCTAAAGCGGCAAGTAGCTCTATTATCGTAATGGGTAAAGTATTAGCTAAAAAGTCGTTTAGATTCAATTGTCGTAATCATTTGGTGGCCAGCCGGTTGTTCCTCTGTTCAATGGTTCCAGGTTATAGTTATTGGGAGAGTTGGCATTAATACCTATGGTAGGAGCTAAGAAAACCGTTGCTGTACTCTTTGAATCCTGGCCGGTAGCGGCAAAATATATTCGTATACCCGGATCTGAGATCTCGGCATCTGCCGATCCATCCTTGACGTATTCTATGAACTCCTCCAACTCGGCCAGGGTGAAGATGACGTCGGATACCTCTGGATCGGAGTCTCGTACCAATTTCGGAGCCCTGGACTGTTGCCAATTCGTATACATGGTTTTCGCTTCACTGACGGGAATACAATTTTGAGGTTTAGCCATTTTTGAGAGTTTTAAGGTTTATTTACTAAAATTAAGCATTTCCCAACGTTATCAATGGAACAATGCAAAAATTCAGGAAAAATCCCCTTTTCAAAAAACACTTGTACTCGTCCACTTTTTCCCTAAAGAATTAATAATCAGGAAAAATCCCCTTGTTTTTGGTTTACCTATCAAATACCTTTAACTAAATTTCGTATCATGCCCGAAACTAACCAATCCCCATCGATACTTAAGAAAATCGATAAGCTAGTTGCATCCTTTATCACCTGGCTTTCCAGTGTGTTCTTTTCAACAGTCAAATTCACCAAAGCGTCCATTTTAAGCCTGCTGATCATTGTATTCATACTGTTGTTACTTACTAAAATGGATCAGGCGTTTACCATGTTCGTTGACCTGATCGAAACGGAAGGATTCCGATGGAGCCTGCTGTTCTCCTTCTTTATGATAAACGCACTGGCTCTGGCACTCTCCCACTACCCAATCTATAACTATTACGCGGCAAACCTCAATAACAGCGCTAAATTCACCACATGGGAGGGAGTATACCCTTTGAAGGATAAATTCAAATTCCTGAAGCTATACAAACTATTCAAGGTCCATATCTTCCACGAAAAGCCGGGAGCCGGGTATAAAAAGGATGAGCGATCACATCATATGCGATATTCCATCGGTTTACTTATTCACGCAGTCTGGATCTACTTCATAATAAAGACCTTTCTTCCGAAATTCGATTTTACTGAAGGTCAAGCAACCACGGCCATATGGGTTTTCAGGGCGATGTGTCTTGTTCCATTGCTTCATTACATCTACCTCCGACGAGCGGTAAACAAAGCGAAGCAGGATAAAGACACAGATGGTATTTACAGGCGGATTGCAAACCGCTTCACCTGGTTATTGTTACTAACCCTTGGAGGCGTGATCACTTGCCTTACTTACGATGCCATGTTCAGCAGGATTGGATTCTTTATCCTGGTCTCAACCTGTTATTTGTTCATGTTCATGTATTTGTATTTCAGAACTCTGCGAACCAAGCTCAGGGATGTAACGGCTCTCTACGAAGAATCTAGAAACAAGATCGTTGGGTTTATAATGAAACTTTTCAAGCGACTGCTGTATAAGTCGGAACATTACCTGATGCTCTTCAGTGTAAATTTCATCATCTCCCTCGGAATAATCTTCTGGACCACCTTTATGGCCATTCGAATTGGTGACCTGCCGAATGGCACACCCATACTACTGGCTTATTTCTACGCTTACTACTTTATTCTCGCGGGCCTGGGGAAGTTCTTCTTTGCTTACCATAAGATACGGGAACAGACTGCCGAGAAGACCGGTGAAGTACCTAAGCACAGCCTTAGGTTCAAGCTGGTTGTCTTCGGAATTTTCACTCTTGTATTGCTTTTTGGTATCGGGATGAATTCTGAAAGTAAGACACACGAACTCACTCCCGTTGATCGTGACATTCCGGGAGAACTGTCGGAAAATGATTTTCTTTCCGATGTTAAAACCCTACCGGGAAACACAGTCTTCTTTGTGGCTTCGCATGGGGGCGGCCTTAAATCTAATGCATGGACGCTACATGTTCTTGAAGAACTTCATCGCGAAACCGAGGGAAGGCTCATGGATCGGACGATCGCTTTTTCAGGTGCCTCCGGTGGTTCACTCGGACTTGCATTATACACCGGTCTTTCCGGAGAGATCACGGGTTCTCTTGATCACGATCTGAACCTGCTGAATGAACGTATCGATGTTATTTCAAGGGGTAATTATACGTCTTCCGACCTCACCCTGACATTTGGCCTCGACAGTTTCCGCAAACTCTGGCCGTTGAATCAGGAATTCGGCCTACAGGATCGGCCCTACTACGCCATGATCAAATATCAGAACTACGTCGAGGATACGAAAAATACCACGCTATCTGAAGAGCCCTTCCGAAATTTCTGGAACCATGTCTACAAAGAACGTGGTTACTTCCCCTCACTCATCATGAATACGGCGGCAACTACCGGCAGGCGCGGGGTTTTGTGGTCGGTGAAGGCCAATGATTTCAACAAGATCTTCCATTTTTCCGAAGACCTGGCCGAATTGGTGGCCTATTCCGAAGAAAACGAAGGAAAAAATCTCAAAACACTTAGCTACTACGAAGCGGTCTCCACAACGAATCGCTTCCCGGTCTTTAGTCCGGCGGCAAAAATCCCGGGTTATGGCCACTATATTGATGCCGGTGCTATTGATAACAGCGGGCTGCTGGGTTGCCTGGACCTTTACCTCTATCTGCAATCACAGGATGGCTTCAGTTACTTCGGAAATAAAAAGGTGGTGTTCATCGAGATCATCAACAGTAAGACTCTTTACCTGGATAATTTGCTGAAGTCCCTTGAAGAAGGGCCTATTCAAAAGGAAGAAAATGAAACCGATAATATCATAGCCGATCTTCAGACCGCACTCAACCTCGATAAGATCCCGGGTTACGTGAGTGATTTTGTGGATCGCTACGGACAGGTAGAACTTATCAAGATCTTCATGCCCCATAAGGTGAGCATTGGGGATGTAGAATCCTACCTCAACGGAAAGATCGTGAACAAAACCCAACGACTTGACCTGATCAAAAAATTAAAAGATCACAATGAATATATCGATAGTATTACTGAAAAAGGGCATGGTGCGAAAGATCAGAATAAATTCTTGAGAAAGTGGAATACCTACGAGCCAACATTATCGAGGCACCTTAGCAAAAGCAGCCTTCAGTTCATCGAAGATATTCTGGGACATCGATCCATTAGACAAAAGATCGATATCATCAAATCACGTCTCGATGAGCAGCCAGCAGCAAATGAAACTAATATCGATTCACTAAAGCAACCTGAAAGTGAACTTCTCCCCGGGACGCATCCTTGATAAATTTGTGATCCCGTTTTTGGTAAGTTGAAGTACACGCGCATACCCCCCAGTGGTCTGTGCGTCACGCATCAGGATGATCATTTTTCCGGAAGGTGTTAGCTGAACGGTTCCGGGCTGAACCGGGCCCGTAATTATCTCGGGGACCTTAACGATCTTCCCTGAACGGACCAGGGTCGCCATACGATTGCTTTGAGCAGAGACCTCATACCTGGCTTCGAAGATTGCGATCTTCTGCATTTCGGAAAGTTGTGCGTACTCCGGGCCGGGATATACCTCGATCGAATCAACCACCTTGAATTCCGGCAATTTATTACCCCATTTCACCTCCTGCTCGGATAATTCTGAAAGATTTGCGATCTCCAAAATGTCACCTTTCCTCAAATGATCCGATTTCGTTATACCCCGATAGTAGCTTCGGCTGTCGAGAACAACTTCAGAAAGGAACCCGCCTTTTACCGCCATATAACTCCACAGACCCTGTTCTGCTCTTCCAAATCTCATGGCGGAATTGGTCTCCACCAATATAGGCTTAGTGGGTGTCAATTCATCCTGATTTATCTGTACAACAGCAGGTGCGCCGGAAATACATACAATAGCCGGCTTTGTGAAAAATAAGGTCGGACCCGGGTGGGTAAATTCAAGAACGGCATCATTTGGATCATTCCCCAGTATCTCATTGGCCGCAATGGCCATGTCCCGATCCATCACACCACTTAAAGGAACACCATAGCGCCTGTGTCCAAACCTTCCAATGTCCTGGATGGAAGAATACATTCCGGGATGTTGAACTTCGATCATCAGACTGTTCTTAATTTATATGTTCCCCGACACACTTGATGTTCTATCTCCTCGAATTCACCCGCCGAAATTGCCCTGAACGTAACCCGGTCACCTGGTGCCAGCAAGGAAGGAATCTGCTCCTTTACATTGAAGAACCTCAAAGGGCAGCTGCCAATAATATTCCAGCCACCCGGGCTGTCCTGGGGGTATATCCCGGTTTGCTCGCCCCCTATACCCACAGATCCTTTCAGAATTCTTTTCCGGGGTTCGTTATTTCGCGGCATATGCAATCTCCTGTCCAGGCCACTCAAATAAGCAAAACCCGGAAGAAATCCAATGAATCGAACATCATAAGTGACACTTGTGTGAAGCTGGATCACTTCATTTTCAGTTAGCCTGCAGTGATTGGCCACCAACGGAAGATCTGCTGCGAATTGTGGTTCGTAACAGACAGGGATCTCGTAAACGATCGATTTTGATGCCTGGTTCTCGCTGGAACTTGATCTCCATTCAAAATGGTCCATAAACGCCAGCACATCCAGATCTTCCTTGAGAAATACGGCGAGCGACGTATATGCACTTACAGTTTCTATCAACTCCGAACTGTATTCCTCTTTCAGATACTCGTCAAGGGCAAGTATTTCACGATAGGTCTGCTCCGTGATCCTGTCCGACCATCGAAAAAGGACCCCATTTGCTCCGAACTGTTCGATCCTGGGTTCCATCAGGCTACTTCAATATTCAGGTTAGACAACATTTTACGGAGGTATTTCAGGATCTCTACCGAATCTGGCGTATCACTATGAATACAATATGTAGATGCCTGAACAGGGATCTTTTTACCCGAACCGGTTATTACCTTTCCCTCCAGGACCATCAGTTTGAGTTGTCTCCAGGCTTCTTCAGCAGAAACGATCAAAGCATCTGCCTCAGTCCTTGGAACCAGCGCGCCGGAATCATCGTATCTCCTGTCTATAAAAGCTTCAAAGCACAAGGGTAATAGGTTTTCAGCTTTTTTGTGCAAAACGGAATTATAGGGTACATATAGTACTGGACGCATGTTCAGCTGCGTAATAGCCTCAACTACCGCATCGGAGGTGGGAGCATCCTTGGCTGCGTAATTGTAAAGTGCTCCGTGTAGTTTAATGTGGTTCAGCTTAACTTCTTCGGATTCACAGACGGCCAGGAATTTGAGTAACTGGAAATATATCGAATCTGTTAATGATTCCTTGGTCATGGTCATCACTTTCCTCCCAAAATTATCACGATCCGGAAAAGATGGGTGTGCCCCTATTTTAACACCATGTAATTTCGCCAAACCTACGGTTTCACGCATGCTTTCGTCGGTTCCGAAATGTCCTCCACAGGCTATGCTACACGAAGTCAAATAAGGCATTAACGCGGCGTCAATGCCCGTGCCTTCTCCCAGATCGGCGTTGATGTCTATCGAACGTTTCACAAGCTGTTATACACTTTTACAAGGCTCATTGCTCCAAGCATGATGGTTGCCAGCCAGACAGTCACCCCCAGCGCATTCTGAACGGCGCTGTTACTATACGAACCGAGTATGTTCTTTCTGTTCATTACCCATAAAAGGAATCCGGTGATTATCGGGAGTAATAGTCCGTTGGCAACCTGTGCGAGTCGGATGACCTCTATCGGACTAAAACCTACGGAAGAAAAAACAACCCCTATGATCAATATGACGATCCATACCAATCTGAATTTACCGGATCTGAGGCCTTCTTTCCAACCAAAGCATTCCTTTGCCACATAAGCAGCGGCCAGCGGTGCGGTGATCGCGGAAGTTATCCCGGCTGCAAATAGTCCGACTCCCAACAAATACTTCGCCTGTTCACCGAACAATGGCTGCAAACCTTTTGAAAGATCGGCAGCAGTCTTAAGGTCTGAGGTTTCGATTGCTGCCGCACATAAGATAATTGCAATTGACACAATCCCTCCGAGTATTATCGAGATATAGGTATCCATCCGTGCAGCTTTCAGGTCGGCCTTATTGCTCCATCTTTCCTTTACCAGGGAAGCATGAAGGAACAAATTGTAGGGAACTACTGTCGTACCTATCAATGCAACAATGGTAAGCCAGCTCTCTTCAGGAAACTTAGGAAGGAACAAACCTTTTAATACTTCTAAAATATTCGGATTGGTGAGTACTGCCGTTACAAGGAAGGAGATACTCATGATCACAACTAAACCTACCAGGAAGCGTTCAATCAATTTATAGTTTCCGAAGTATAAAATAAAAAAGGCAACCAACCCGATCACCGGGCTAAGAGTGTTAAGCGTAAAATCTCCAATGGAGACTTCCGAATTCGGTATAAGGGTAGCCAGCCCAAGTGCTCCCCCGCTTATGTTCCCGGCTTCGTATGCGGCATTCCCGATCAGAATGGCTATAAGGATCAGCCCAACAGCAAGAATTTTTACAAGTGGATTCTTGATTTCCGACCTAACCGTACCCGCGAGGCCCGAGGTGTGCACAATTCCAAGGCGTGCCGCCATCTCCTGCAATACAATGGTAGCAACGATGGACAGCATCATCGCCCAAAGCAATGTGAAACCGAATTTGACCCCGGCCAGGCTGCATACGGTAACAGTTCCGGGACCAATAAAGGCTGCCGCGATAAGCGTTCCCGGCCCGATATTTTTAAGGATTCGTCTCACAAATTCATTTGAGACATGAAATTAAACAAAAAAGGGATACCGTATCGGCATCCCTTGTGTAATTATAGTTGGGCAGAAAAACTACTGAGCAACCTCTTCGAGTTTTACTTCTTCCCCTTCTTTGTCCATCAGCATTACTTCATCGAAATTCATATCCTTGAACTGAACATACTGTGTTGCAGCATCACCAACCACCAGGTAAGCCATTTTAGACTCATCCAGGTATTTATTTGCCAATTCTTTATGTTGCTCCAGGGTCATTTCACGGATCACCTTCTCTTCATTCGAAATATAATCCGAAGGCAGGTCGTACATACTCATCTCCTGCAACATCCCCAGCAGTGATCCCTGGGTTTCAAATCGGCGTGCGTTCGACTTGATCAGCGCATTTTTGGTGAAATCGAGGTCTTCCTGGCTGATTCCATCCTTGTATTTCATGATCTCATCCATAAAGATCTGAACCGATTCTCCTGTGGTATTTGTTCTTACTGAAGAAGAGGCAGTGAAGGTTCCCGGGATCTTGGATCCACTGAAATTAGTTCGTGCACCGTAGGTGTATCCTTTTTCCTCTCGCAATATCAGGTTCACGTTTCCACTGAAAGAACCTCCCAATTTATAGTTCATAACCTCGGCAGGATAGAAATCCGGATCGGTTCGTGATAATCCTATATACCCGATATTGATCACAGATTGCTTCGAATTTGGAATATCCACGAAGTAAAGTGACGATTTATCACGATCATTCTCTATCGGATATGATGGAATACTGACATCCTTAGCAGCCCAGCCTTCCTCGATGGAAGCAAGGTGTTTCAGGGTTTTATCTTTATTGATCTTACCAACAACATGGAAAGTTGAAACCGATGGTGAGAAGTAATTATTGTAGAACGTCTTCAGGTCATCCATTGTGATCGCTTCAACGGATTCAACCGTTCCGGAAGTCGGATATGCGAAAATATGGTCTTTTCCGTAGAGCAATTTATTGAATACACGTCCCGCCACCGCATTCGGATTTGACTCTGAGCGTTTGATATCGTTAACGGTCCTTGTCTTTATACGGGCGAATTCTTCCTCGTCCCATCTGGGTTGCAGAAGGATCTCTCTAACCAGGTCCATGGTCTTGTCGAAATTACGAACCAGGGTATTTCCTCGAATTACGATCGACTCGCGGGTAGTATACATATTGATACTTGCACCGAGCATCTCGATCTCCTCTTCAAGTTCCTCTGGTGTTTTATTTGCTGTTCCCTCCATCATAATATCCGTCATCAGGTTAGCTACACCATTTTTACTCATATCATCAAGCAAATGACCACCTTCCATGACAAGACTGAAGTTCACCGTTGGGATCTCATTCTGCTCGATTCCGTAAACTTCCATTCCGTTTGCCAATTCCGCCTTCCAGGACGAAGGAATATTCAGCTGAGGAGCAGGGCCTTGCTCCGGTTCGACAGAACGATCGAAGGCCGAAGGTGTTTTGGCGATCTCTTCGTTAGAGTCGACCACGGTTTTATCAACATTCTCCTTGATCTCTTCTTCAACAACCGGGGCCTTTTCCGAATTCGCCGCTATCAGATCCATTTTCCCTTTAGGAACGAAACTGGTAAGCACAAACGGTTTGTCCTTGATATATTTGTTGTAAACACGCATCACATCTTCCTTGGTGACCGCTTTGATATTCTGAATGTCCTTTTCGATAAAACCGGGATCTCCGGCAAAGACATTGTACTGCGCCAATTGGAATGATTTCCCTAACACACTGCTGATACCATTGTAGAAAGAGGTTTCAAGTCCGGCTTTGATACGTTCTATATCCCTGTCGGTCACACCATCCGTCTCGAACATGGTAAATGCCTCCTGGATTCCAGCTTCGACATCGTTCAGGTTAACACCCTCATTGGCTGTGATCACGATATGAAACTCCCCGGCGATCTCCTGGCTATTGCTGTAAGCACCTGTACGGGAGGTAAGTTCTTTCTCCTTGACAAGGACTTTGTAAAGCGGTGCTTTTTTACCACTTGATAGGATTTCAGCAAGGAAATCCAAAGCATAGGCATCTTCGGTAAACTGCTGCACAGTTGGCCAAACCATATTGAGTTGTGGAGCCGTTGCAAAGTTATCTTCGTGGTATAAACGCTTGGTTTCAGCAATGGTAACCGGTTGCGGCTCAAGCGGAGCAACTTCCTGGCGTTTTTTGATCTCGCCGAAATACTTCTCGATCAATGCCCTGGCATCCTCCTCTTCAAAATCACCTGCAAGAACGATTGTTGCGTTATTTGGTCCGTAGAATTTATCATAGAACTCCCTTACGTCATCCACAGTGGCATTCTGAAGGTCTACAAGTTCACCTATCACCTGCCAGTTATACGGGTGCCCCTCCGGGTAGATGTTCTTGTCCAGAACCCAATTCGTATGTCCGTACGGACGGTTGTCCACGCGCTGTCTCTTTTCATTCTGAACTACTTCCTGCTGGTTGTAGAAGGCAGATTCGGTTACTGTGTTGATCAGGTAACCCATGCGGTCACTTTCCAGCCAAAGCACCATTTCCAGTGCGTTCTTCGGAACAACTTCATAGTAGATGGTTCCGTCCTTCCAGGTTCCCCCGTTCAGGGTTCCCCCGGCATCCTGGATCTTTTTGAAGAACTGGTCCTGCGGAACGTTCTCCGACTCCTGGAACAACATATGTTCAAATAGGTGGGCAAAACCTGTTCGCCCGGTCTTCTCACGGTTGGATCCAACCCCGTACTGAATCGCTACAGATACAATAGGATCACTCTTGTCCTGGTGAAGTACAACATCCAGGCCATTCTCCAACTCATATTTAGTGAATTCGATCGATAAATTTGTGTCCTCTTCAGTTGGTTTTTCGCCGCAAGCCGCAACGAACATCAACGTGAGGAATAAGACTGATGAAATTTTTAATAGCTTTTTAAGATTCATTTTGTTGATTGTTTTTTTACAATTCATAAAGATACAACCGGGGAAATTGAAGGATGGCTAAAAATTTGTTAAATCGGTGTGTCGAATTGAGATATTATAACTGCCTGAGAATCTGAAAAAGGGAACTGATGAAAATCATATTTTAATTCAGCATAAAATCCAAAATTGCTGAGTCGAATTTCGGCATATGCTGATAAAAGTATATTATGGGCGAGCACAAAGTGAACCGTTCGTTGACAGAGGAGAGAAAAGCTTTATTCATTAAGCACCTTCTGGACGATGTAAAAGCGTTGGAGATCATGCTCGATAATGACCAGATCGAAAAGGGCATTACTCGGATTGGCGCTGAACAGGAGTTTTGCCTGGTTACCAGGGACTGGCGGCCGGCATCCAATAACCAGGAGATTCTCGCAAAGATCGATGATCCCCACTTCACAACCGAACTTGCCCGTTACAATCTTGAGATCAACCTGGACCCCAGGGAACTGAAGGACAATTGCTTCAGCCAGGTTGAAAATGAACTCAGACAACATTTGAACAAAGCCACAAAGGTTTCGGAAGAACACGACACCCGCGTTATCCTCACAGGCATTTTGCCCACCATATCAAAAACCCACCTGGCCTTCAACTATATTACGCCCTATCCAAGGTATTACGCCCTGAACGAAATGCTGATGAGCCTGAGACGCTCCAATTTCCAGCTTCACCTTCAAGGGGTGGATGAGCTCAGTATCTCGCACGATTCTGTTCTGTTTGAGGCCTGTAATACCAGCTTCCAGCTTCATCTGCAGATCGATCCGGAAGATTTCATCTCCAGTTTCAATTGGTCCCAGGCGATCGCCGGGCCGGTGCTCAGCATTTGCTGCAATTCTCCCTTGTTACTGGGAAGGGAACTTTGGAACGAAACCCGGATTGCACTATTCAGGCAGAGTATCGATACACGGCATATCACGGAGGCACTGAAAGACCAGGAGCCTCGTGTTGCCTTCGGCAGTAACTGGGCTACAGGAACAGCAGCAAGTATTTACAAGGAGAACATCTCGAAATACAAGATCATATTGTCCAGTGAAATGGACGAGAATTCGCTGGAATTACTTGGGCAGGGCAAAATTCCAAAACTAAAGGCGCTAAACCTGCACAGTGGAACGATCTATCCATGGAACAGGGCGTGCTACGGGGTTGGAAACGGCAAACCCCATCTTCGCATAGAGAACAGGTATATTCCTTCGGGCCCTTCCCTCCTCGATGAATTGGCCAACTTCGCTTTCTGGGTAGGTATTATGCGTGGCCGGCCAAAACGATTTGATAATATGGCCGAGATCATGGATTTCAGAGAGGCCAAGTCGAATTTTGTGAAGGCCGCCCGTAATGGAAAAGATGCGGTGATGTGCTGGGAAGGTAAGAAGTATTCAGCTAAGAAACTTATTAAAAAAGTATTCCTGCCAATCGCCTATGACGGACTTAGAAAAGAGGGTGTTGATGAAAATGATATCAAGCGGCTGCTCGGAATTATAGAAATGCGACTGAAAGGCCATTCGGGTGCCACCTGGATGATCGCGAATTACCGCAACCTGATCAAATGTGTAAAAAAGGACAAGGCTCTTCGCATTATTACTAAATATACGTACCTTAACCAGGTCAAAGGAACACCCATTCATCAATGGGAAGATGCTGATGAAACTGATAAGCTTTCGGAATCGTCGTATTGGGTGGGACATATCATGTCCACAATGTTGTTTACCGTAAAACGTACCGATCTCGCCAGTCTCGCAACCAGTATCATGGATTGGAATAATATACACCATGTGCCGGTAGAGGATGACAAAGGAAAGCTTTGTGGGTTATTGACTTGGACACATGCGAATAAATTCAACAAAGGAGACGATCACAGTTCTCAACTGGTACAGGATATCATGGAAGAAGACGTAATTACAGCACAATCCACAACAACCATAAAAGAGGCCATAAGTATGATGAAAGAAAACGAGATCGGCTGTCTCCCGGTGCTCCAGGACGACGAATTGATCGGTATCGTAACAATTCATGACGTGAAACCGTATGACCGCGATTAGAATACACAGTAAGCCTCTTAATAAAACCTTGGAGGTGAGCCGACTTATCGGTTCGCACAAAGGAAAACCCGGTGGCCCTACTCTTATCTTTACAGGTGGGATCCATGGTAACGAACCAGCCGGGGTATTTGCATTGCAATCTGTTCTGGATGACCTTGAGCGAAATAAGCCCGAGTTTAACGGTAGTATCTATGCTATCAGCGGTAACCTGAGTGCCCTTGAACGGGGTGTACGCTATAACCAGGTTGATCTCAACCGACTCTGGACCAGGGAAAAACTTGCCGGACTGGAGGACGACAAGGTGATCTCATTCCACGATGAGTTGGTTCAGCAGAAAGAGATCTTCGATCTCATGCAGGATATTCTGGCAAAGGAAACCGGGCCGTTCTATTTTTTCGACCTGCACACAACCAGCGGAGAAACCGAGCCATTTATCACAGTTAATGACAGTTTGCTGAACAGGAAGTTCACAAACTTGTTCCCTGTTCCTCTTATACTTGGTATTGAAGAATTCCTGGACGGCCCCTTGCTTAGTTTTATCAATGAACTGGGCTATGTGGCTTTTGGATTCGAGGGCGGACAACACGATTCACCAAAATCGATCGATTACTGCCGGGCCTTCACCTACCTCGCACTTTCTTTTACTGGCTGCCTTTCTGCAGAAGACGCCGACCACGACACTCACTTCGACACTTTACAGAAGGTAATGAAGTTCAGAAATAAATTCTTCGAGATCATTTACCGCGAGGAGATAGAACCGGACGATAACTTTATCATTTGCGACGGCTACCTTAACTTTCAGAAAGTACAAAAAGGTACGATCATCGCAATAAACAACGGCAGACAGTTACCCACTCCGTTTACCGGGCATATTTTTATGCCTTTGTACCAGGGCAAAGGAAATGACGGCTTTTTCATTATCCGGAAGACGCCGGTATTCTTCCTGAGATTGTCTTCTTTCCTCAGAAAAATTTCTTTCGATCGCCTGCTTGTAGCCCTTCCGGGGGTACACTGGCGTTCTAAAACCAGGGAAGAGCTAGTGGTTAATCTGAAGATCGCTCGCTTCTTCACCCGTCAATTCTTCCACCTGATGGGCTATCGCAGCAAGCAGAAGGATGCTACCCACCTGAAGCTAAAGAACCGGGAGGCGGTTAGCAGGGAAATAGAATATAAGGACGCGCCCTGGAATAACTGATCATCCCAGCCACCCATCACGGTCTAAACTCCTGTACTGGATCGCTTCTGATATATGCTCGCTTTTGATCTCTTCGGAAAGGGCCAGGTCGGCAATGGTCCTGGATACCTTTAGAATTCGGTCGTATGCCCTGGCAGATAGATTGAGCCGTTCCATGGCACTTTTGAGCAAATCACTGGAAGCCGCATCCAGTTTACAGTATTTGCGGATGTGCTTTACTCCCATCTGGGCATTGTAATGCAGGTTTTCATAACTTCGGAAACGCACTTCCTGTATCTTCCTGGCCCTGGTCACCCGCTTCCGGATCTCGATACTCCCCTCCCCTTTACGTTCATCACTCAGCTTTTCGAAAGGCACGGGTGTAACCTCGATGTGGATATCGATCCTATCCAGTAGTGGGCCGGAGATCTTGCTCAGATAGCGCTGCATTTCGGCCGGTGAATTCACCACCGGGGCATCGGGGTCATTAAAATATCCACCCGGACTCGGATTCATACTGGCAACCAGCATAAAGCTTGCAGGATAAGTTACCGTAAAGCGAGCTCGTGAAATCGTCACATCCCTGTCTTCAAGCGGTTGTCGCATCACTTCAAGTACAGATCGTTTAAATTCCGGCAGCTCGTCCAGGAACAACACGCCATTGTGCGCCAAAGATATCTCGCCCGGTTGGGGAAACGTACCACCACCTACCAGTGCTACATCACTGATGGTATGGTGCGGACTACGGAACGGGCGAGATGTAATGATTCCGCCGTTGCCCAATGTTCGTCCGGCAACGCTGTGGATCTTTGTGGTTTCCAGGGCTTCGGTGAGGGATAAGGGTGGTAGTATACTGGGCAAGCGTTTAGCGAGCATGGTCTTACCGGAGCCAGGCGGCCCGATCAGGATGATGTTGTGTCCCCCGGCGGCAGCGATCTCCATACATCGCTTGATGGATTCCTGCCCTTTTACTTCGGAAAAGTCGAATTCGGGATGCTGGAGATGTTCGTAGAATTCTGTCTCCATATCGACCTGGGTCTCCTGTAATTCAGATTCCTCGTTGAAGAAACCGATCACTTCCGTAATATTCTTCACACCATACACACAGATACCATCAACTATGGCAGCTTCCTTGGCGTTTTGTTTCGGTAGGATAAAGAATTTAAAACCTTCTTCTTTGGCTTTTAATGCAATGGGCAACGCACCTCTAATCGGCTGCAGATCTCCATCCAGGGAGAGCTCTCCCATGATCACACCCTCAGATAGTGGCTGTCGCTGTTCGATCTGGCCCGAAGCGATCAGTATGCCCATGGCCAGGGTGAGATCGTATGCCGATCCTTCCTTCCGAAGGTCGGCAGGGGCCATATTGAGCGTGATCTTCTTGCCTGGGATCTTATAGCCGTTATTCTGCAAAGCAGCGGCAATGCGGTAATTACTTTCCTTGATCGCATTATCGGGTAATCCTACCAGGTGATACCCAACTCCCTGGTCTACATTCACCTCCACGGTTATAGTCGTGGCATCCACGCCAAATACGGCGCTTCCATACACTTTTGTAAGCATGGTATGTTTCAGAAATAAAAAGGAGGGGAATTAGAAGTGAAGTAAAGCTACGAAATTCTGATTAATATATAGATTTATAAGTATAAATTGAATTCACGGAATTCAAACCATACTCAAATAACAAATCCCATATTTCAACTAACTACCAAATTTCAACAATCAAAAATCTCAAAATTGGTAATTGGAATTTATTTGTGTTTTGAATGATTGTGATTTGAGATTTTTCAGAAATGAGCAGTGGTTACCAATCATTCAATTATAATAGGCGGTACCAGGTCGTTCTGGATGGCGAAGATCACCAGGCCGGCGATGTTCTTGACACCCGTCTTGACGAGCAGGTTCTTGCGGTGAACTTCTACTGTCCTCGGACTGATAAACAGCTTCTCCCCGATCTCCGAGGTCTTATACTGCTTACAAATAAGTTCCAGCACCTCGCTTTCACGCTCAGTGAGAAATTCGTCGTCAAATGCAGTCTTTTCACCTTCAGGAGTGAATGCATAACGATTGTTAAGAATGTCCATCACGAACTTATCGTAATAGAAACCGTTATAAAAAACCTGTTTTATGGTGTGGATCACCTTATCGGGTGGAGAGTTCTTCACCAGGTAGGCCGAAGCTCCAACGTCTATCATATTACGAATAAACGGTTTCGAATTGTAGGTGGTAAGGGCGATGATCCCGATCTCAGGGTAGTTCTGGTGAATGAGTTTAGTAGCTTCCACCCCACTGAGTTCCGGCATCTTGATGTCTGTGAGAACAATGTCCGGTAACGGATCGGGGCCTCCAAGATGATCGACCAATTCCTGTCCGTTCCCCGCTTCAAAACAAATATGGATCTCGGGATCTTTGGATAAAATATGAGAAAGACCTACGCGGAATAGCTCTTCATCATCGGCAATGGCAAGATTGATTCTCAAGGAAATTAGGTTTGTTGATCTAAAATATGAAATTTAGGCTAATTGCTTGGTGATCTCCACAACTAATCCTTCTCCCGGGGAGGTTCGGATGCTGAGGTCGCCATTCATGAGCACCGTGCGATTCTCTATACCACTTAACCCCAGCCCCCTGGCTTTTTTAGCCGTTTCCGGGTTAAATCCCTTTCCGTCGTCGATGTATTCGAAGTGAAGCGAATTCTCCCTGATTCCCAGATTGAGTTCTATTTTCTTTGCTTCGGAATATTTTATCGCATTGCTGAAGAGTTCCTGCGCGATGCGAAACAAATGCAGTTCATCCTCCTCCTGAAGGCTATCCGAAGGGTATTCAAAGGAATGTTTCACCACGAACCTACCTGTTGCAGCAACTTCCTCACATAGCTCATCAAGGGCAGCTTCGAGTCCGAATTTATGAAGCGTGGGCGGCAAGAGATCATGTGCGATCCTTCGGGAATTCTCGAGCACCGTGGAGGTCATTTTGAGGATATTCTCCGCGATCTCCTCCCGATCTCCCTGGCTGTTCGAGACATCTTTCAGTATGTTGGCATTCAACGACACCACATTGAGTTTAGAGCTGATGGCATCGTGCATATCCTGGGCAATTCGTTTACGTTCCTCCTCCTGGGTAACGATGGTGGATCGCAACATCTCCTTTTGATGTTCGATCTCGAGATTGGCCTTTTCCAGTTCGGTTTTAACAATTTTCCTGCGGGAAAACAGGAAGAAGGTGATCATGGCCAGGGCCATCAATAGTAAGAACAGTATCGCAACTAGAATTATGTTGACGAACTGGGTTTGCTCCTGAAATAGTTCTTCCACCATTCAACGAAGATAAGAATTTGAAACACGAGGATCAGCACCCTGTTCACATTGATCAGCAAGTACTGTGTACCATCCGAAATATCCAGATCGAGAATGAGATTACCACTTACAAAAACCAACGCACTCGAAAGCAGGTAAAGGAAGAT
>JAUIIU010000033.1 GCA_030431695.1 Bacteroidia bacterium
CTGCATCATATTAGCTTCGCGTCCCACGGCAATAATCTTGCCTGTGGTTCGGTCCCTGGCGACGATGGAAGGAGCATCCACTACAACCTTGTCATTATGAATGATCAGGGTGTTGGCAGTTCCCAGGTCGATCGCTATTTCTTCGGTCAGGAAGTCAAAAAATCCCATATAGTTTACTGGCGGTATTGAAATTAAACGTGTTACGTGGCGTCACGATTCACAAATGTAACAATTTTTAATGCTTAAAATGACGTGTTCCGGTAAATACCATGGCCATATTATGCTGGTTACAATAATCGATGCTCAGTTGGTCTTTGATCGACCCGCCCGGTTGGATCACCGATGTGATTCCGGCCTTATCGGCAATCTCCACACAATCCGGGAAAGGGAAGAAGGCATCACTGGCCATGACCGCACCATTTAGGTCGAAATCAAATGAATTCGCTTTTTCGATGGCCTGTCGCAGCGCGTCCACCCTTGAGGTTTGCCCTGTGCCGCTGGCACACAGTTGTTTGCCTTTAGCCAGTACGATGGTGTTCGATTTGGTGTGCTTACAGATCTTCGAAGCGAATAATAAATCCTCTAACTCACTTTCCGATGGTTTATTGTTAGTGGCATGCGATAAATTTTCTGCGCTGTCCGTGATAATGTCCCGGTCCTGTACAAGAGCACCGTTCAGGCAGGTTCGTGTGAGTGTTCCAGGCAATTCAACTTCCTTCTGGATAAGCAGTATCCTGTTCTTCTTTCCTTTCAGGATCTCCAGAGCTGCTTCGGAATAGGAAGGGGCGATCACCACTTCGCAGAACAGTTTGTGAATTTCTTCGGCGGTAGCTTCATCTATGGAAGTATTTGAGATCAGGATACCTCCGAAGGCCGAAACCGGATCACCGGCCAGGGCATCAATGTAAGCTTGTTTTACGCTTTCCCGCTGCGCGATCCCGCAGGCGTTGTTGTGTTTTAGTATGGCAAATGTCGGAGCTTCTCCTTTGAATTCGGCCATAAGATTTACAGCGGCATCTACATCCAGGAGGTTATTGTAACTGAGTTCCTTTCCATGCAATTTGTCGAACATAGCATCAAAATCCCCAAAGAAATATCCTTTCTGGTGCGGATTTTCACCATAACGCAATACCTGCCCCTGCATCTCACTTATTTTCAGGGAAGCGATTCCGTGGTCACTGTTGAAGTAGTTAAAGATGGCCGTGTCGTAGTTCGAGGAGATATTGAATGACTTTGCAGCAAATCTTCTTCTGTCCTCAAGGCTGATCTCGCCGTTACCTTCCTTCAGCATGTTCAGTACTTCTTCGTAGTCTTCCATGGACGAAACACAGAGGGTGTCCTTGAAATTCTTGGCTGCGGCTCGTATCAGTGAAATACCACCGATATCGATCTTCTCTATGATATCCTGTTCCGGCGCTCCAGAGGCAACCGTCTTTTCGAAAGGATAGAGGTCCACGATCACCAGGTCCAGCTGTGGGATTGCGTATTGGTCCATTTCGGCAATATCGCTGTCGTTGTCCTGTCGATTCAGAATACCACCAAAAACCTTCGGGTGTAATGTTTTTACACGTCCACCGAGGATGGAAGGGTAATCGGTCACTTCCTCTACCGGGATCACATTTACCCCCAGGTCGTTTATGAACTTCTGGGTTCCTCCCGTGGAATATATGGTAACCCCTTGTTCGTCAAGCTTTTGAACAATAGGAGCCAGGCCGTCTTTGTGGAATACGGAAATAAGTGCCGATTTGATCTTTTTGGTGTTATTCATGAGAAATAGTTGTTTATTGGAAACTGAATTCGCAGATAGCCGCAAAATTACACAATTAGACAGAGAATTTGTAACATTAATTCAGTGAAAACGTCATATCTTTATTCTGAAAAAATCGAGCCCGAAACCATCCTATGCTAATTTACCTCCGGATCATAAAAGAAAGTTTCAATTTCGCGCTGAATGCGTTGAAAAACAATAAACTGCGAACCTTTCTTTCGCTGGTGGGTGTGACGATCGGGATCTTTTCCATCATTGCCGTTTTAGCCGCGGTCGACTCCCTGAAGAAGGAGATCGAAGGCAGTATCAGCTCACTGGATAACAGTACAATATTCCTGGGACGTTTTTCTTTCGGCCCAACGGATGTTCCGCGATGGAAGTGGGAGCAGTTCCCGGACGTTACTTATGAAGAGTTCCAGTTCGTTAAAAGGAGTGTTCCCGATGTGTATGCTGCCAGTTATACCCTGAATGTTCCTTCGGAAACAGTGAAGTACGAAGACAATTCCATCAGTAACGTGGAGATCGGGGCGGTGAGCGATGAATATTACGATATCGAGTCTTTACAGATCGCGCATGGACGGTTTTATAACGAATCCGAGTCGAACAGCGGAAGTAATGTAGCCGTTCTTGGAGACGAGGTGGCAGAAACACTCTTTGGTTCGGGTGAGGCGGCGATCGGGAAGAAACTGCGCTTGTATGGGAGAAAGTTCAGCGTGATCGGTGTCCTCAAGAAGGAGGGCTCCGGGTTGTTCGGTGGGTCCAAGGACACCTCGATCTTCCTACCTGTGAATGTAATCCGTAAGATCTATGGCGACAGCAATAAAAATCTGTTCCCTTTCATCATAATAAAACCTGAAAGCGGGGTGGATAATGCGGAGTTCATCGCTATGCTGAAACAGAAGATGCGTGTGCACCGGGGCCTGAAACCGGATGAGATAGACACCTTTTTCGTTAACCAGCTACAGGGTTTTGCGGATTTCATCGACAATATCACCGGGCAAATGAATATAATCGGTTTGGTGATCAGTGGATTCTCATTATTGGTTGGCGGTTTTGGGATAGCGAATATCATGTTCGTGAGTGTGAAGGAGCGGACCAATATCATCGGTATTCAGAAATCAATGGGTGCCAAGAATCGTTTTATTTTACTTCAGTTTCTCTTTGAAGCCGTGATACTAGCGGTTATCGGAGGACTTATCGGGTTGTTTCTCGTATTCATCGCATCGCTGATCGCCTCCTCATTCAGTGGTGACTTCCAGTTTGTATTGTCACCCTGGAATATGTTCATAGGAACCGCTATTTCGGCTGCTATCGGACTCATCTCCGGAATACTTCCGGCCATATCGGCATCCCGCCTCGATCCTGTGGAGGCGATACGTACAGGGATGTAATTCATTCAGAAAAAATAATTCTAGTTACCCTGAAGCTGGTCCGAATACCACTGACGGGCGCCGGGGCTGTACAGGAGAAGTACAGCTATCAACAAAAAAATACCGAACATGGTGGACATCATACCGATGGTGAAGGAAGCATTGAATTCCTTCAGCACCACGAATGGGGCCATTACAATTATGCAAAGTGCAAGCACCGCAAAGATTACCCTTGCCCAGTTCCTGCCTTTCGATATATGAACGCTCAGCCATATCAGAAGCAAGAGTACAAGTGCACTTAAAAGAAGGGGAACGTAGTTTTCAGATAATGTAAAATCCGCATCCCAATATAAACTGATAACCTTGAAAATACCAACCGCTACTGCGGCAAGGATCAGATAGGTGGCTGCTTTGAAATGTCTATGTACTTGAGAGAGACTCACTTAGCTAATTTATAATATTTTCGCCACATTTTCATTCACCCATTCCAAAAATCTTTCATCTTCCGGGGTGAAGGGGTCCGGTGTATTTGAATCGATATCGATCTGACCGATATTCACTCTATCCTTAAAAAGCGGGATCACGATCTCTGCTTTCACATTTATACTGCATGCGATATAATTGTCCTGAGCCTGGACATCAGGGACGACAAAATTACTGTTGCTCTCGGCCACCTGTCCGCAGATTCCTTTCCCGAAAGGGATCTCCGTATGATCCGTTGGTATTCCTGCAAATGCCTTGAGATGCAGGGTTCGGGTGTCGTGGTTGGCGAAATAAAAACCTACCCAGTCGTAATGATCAATGGACTTTTGAAGCAATTCGCATACACCGGTAAGGCGTTCTTCAACCTCAAGCTGATCATCTTTCAGGATGGAAACCACATCCGGTTTCAGGACTTCTGGGGACATATTCATTTTTTAGTAAATGTATTTTAAATTGAAATTACCTGCCAAATAATATTACTGTATTTTTGTTAAAATCGGCAGTTGCTTGAAAGCCTTACTCGTTAAATACAGATCGGTCCTTAGATTCGTCGGATTGTTCCTGGGAACCTATCTCCTGTTGAGCCTGGCGTACGGACTCTACCTTCATTTTTCCGCTAAAGGCAGCTATCCGCCGGATATCATAACTAACCTGGTGGCCAGGCAGAGCAGTGAGCTTCTGAATAGTCTTGGCTACGATGCCAGGGTAGTTCCGGGCGATCACGAACCTATTATGCAATTGTACGTGGAAGGGAAATTCCTGGCGCGTATCATCGAGGGTTGTAACGCGATCAGTATCATGATCCTGTTCATTTCCTTCGTGGTGGCATTCGCCGAAAAATTCAAAAAAACAGTACTTTTTATCCTTGCTGGTTCGGTCCTTATCTATGCAGTGAATATACTTCGTATCGCAGTACTTGCTGTGGCTCTGTACGAATTCCCTTCTCACAAGGAAGTATTGCATGGTGTAGTGTTTCCCGGACTGATCTACAGTATGGTTTTTCTGCTCTGGATGCTCTGGATACGAATGCTAAATTCCGGAAACGATGCCTAAATATCTCAGGTACATATTGATACTGATTTTGGTTGTTGGCCTCATCCTGATCCGCCAGTTCGAAGCTTCACTGTTCTATGACCCGCTACTGGAATTTTTCAAAACAGATCATACTACTCAACCTCTTCCTGATATGGAAAAAGGTAGATTACTAATCAACCTTGCCTATCGTTTTATTCTGAATACCATACTATCACTGCTGATACTTTGGCTGGTATTCAGGGATAGAGGAGTAATGAAGATTTCAACACTGCTGTTTACAGTACTGTTCGCTGTACTATTGATCGCCTTTGTTGTTCTGCTGAATACTTCCTCCGCCGGGGATCACCTGGCACTGTTCTATGTTAGGAGGTTCATGATACAACCAATTTTCTTGCTCCTGTTGTTGCCGGCATTTTATTTTCACAAAAGCAGATAGGGTAGTATCTTTGTGCTATAAACAAGATCAATATGAAATTGAGTTCCATATATCTTCCATTGCTGGCTATGGCCATGCTAATGTCCTGCGGGGACAAGAACGCAAAAGACGGGGCGAGTGAACCGGAAGTGAAAACGGTCGAAACCAAATTCGAACATAAGGCCGGAGATATCGAAGCTTCGTTCAAAGATGATAAGGTGATGTCTGTTTTCAATAAATATGTTGGTTTGAAGACTGCTCTTATCAATACCGATGCGAGTGCTGCAGCAGCCTCGGCTTCCGAACTATTGACCACTTTCAACGAGCAGGGCGTTGATGAATCCAGGATCGCGCTGGTTCAGAAAATAGTGGACTCAAAGGATATCGAAGCGCAGCGTTCGGCTTTTGTCGGTGTCACTAATACCGTAGAAGAATTACTGGCGGATGCGCTGGACAGTGGTAAGATCTACAAGCAGTACTGCCCAATGGCCTTTAAGAATACGGGTGCGTACTGGCTCAGTGAGAGCAAGGAGATCGCCAACCCGTATTTCGGCGATAAGATGTATCGCTGTGGCCGAATCGATTCTATCATCGAGTAATTTTAACTGAAATTGTGATTATTAGGATTTAATATCCACTACATTTGATAAGGTGAAAAAAGTAATTTCCATAGTATTAGCATTCTTTATGTTGCTCAGCAGCAGTGGTGTGGTTTATGCACAGCACTATTGCGGGGAATACGAAATGCTGTCGGAAATAACACTAGGCGAAAAGCACCTTACTTGTGGAATGGCAATGGAAGCGCCTGGTTGTGACGATCAGGATGAAGAACCCGGTTGCTGTGATAATCACTACACCAAGGTGGATACGGATGATACTTTTGTAAAATCCACTTTTGAGATCGATCTCTCGCTGGAATTCGCTACGGTTTTTGTAACGGTTTTCGTTCTGAAAGAGGATAAACTACCGAGTAATCATGATGTTTTTTATACGGATAACAGCCCTCCTCCCAGGGTTCGGGATTTGCAAGTGCTGTACGAGACTTTCCTGATTTGATTTTGAAAAAAGGGTTTACTTTTACCCTGGAATACCGGAACGAACCCCGGTCGAGCTTTAATCGGTTCAAAATCAAAAACGAATGCCTCCAGGTTTTCAAGAGTGCATTCAGAAAAAATAAAATCATGAAACTACATATATTATCTATACTGTCGGCCGCAATTTTACTTTTTGGTTGTCAGAACAACAATATCAAAACAGTCGAAGGTGTACAGTCTGCCGGCGCCCTGCACAATGTGATGAGTGGTAAGCTGGAGGCAGCCATAAGCCTGAGTGAACTTAAAGATATACCAAACCTCTATGCGCTTGGACCCGTGGAAGGTCTCAAGGGTGAGATACAGATCTTTAACTCCAAACCATATGTGAGCCAGGTGAGTCCGAACCAATTGGATATTGATACTACATTCGGCGCAAAGGCCGCTATGCTGGTATATGCCCAGGTACCCGAATGGCAAGAAATCTCCATACCAAAGGCGATCCTAACCTTACAGCAGTTCGAGGGATATCTACCTAGCGTGGCGAGGAGGGAAGGCATAGATATTTCCAAACCGTTTCCATTCATGATCGAGGGTAATGTGCGTAAACTTGGCTGGCATGTTGTGGACTGGGATGAGAACAGTGGGATGGAGCATTCCCATAAATCACACCAGCTTACAGGCCTCAAAGGAGTGACGATGCAGGATCGTGTGAAGATCATCGGATTCTATTCCACCGGACATACCGGGGTCTATGTACCGCACGACTCGAACTGGCACATGCATTTTGTTCTGGGGAATGAACGTGTTGCGGGACATTTGGACGAATTGTTATTTGGAGAGTATATGACGCTCAAGTTGCCTAAAACGGACTAACATGACACGTACATATACGATTACCGGAATGACCTGCGAAGGATGCAAGGCATCGGTGACGCAGGCCCTGGAATCACTACCTGCTGTGACCGGTGTAGCGATTGATCTCGAAACAGGTGAGACGAAACTGGAGATGGAAACCATGGTTTCGACCTCAGAAATGCAACAAGCACTATCCCCCAAATACGGGATAATGGAGTCGAGAAATGTTTTCGAACAATCTTCTAAACCTTCCAAGTTAGTTCAATTACGCCCATTATTGTTGATATTCGTATACCTGGTAACGGCATCGGTTCTGCTGAATTATTCAGACTGGGATGTGAATGAAATGATGCTGGATTTTATGGGGTTGTTCTTTATTGTTTTCAGTTTCTTTAAAATTTTAGATCTCAAAGGTTTTCCATCATCCTTCAGGATGTATGATCCCTTGGCAAAATCCCTTTCTTTCTATGGTTGGATCTACCCGTTTGTGGAAACTGCTCTTGGAATAATGTTCCTAATGCGCCTACAGGTTGGGCTGGCTCTTATCGTTACCGTTGTGATCCTTGGAATTACCACCATTGGAGTGGGTAAGACCTTGCTGGACAAGAAAACTATTCGATGTGCCTGCCTGGGAACTGCACTTAAACTGCCAATGACCGAAGCCACGATTATTGAGAATGTGGTTATGATTTTAATGGCTGTCTATATGCTAATAAAAACAGCGGTCCTATGAGAAAGTTTATAATCCTGCTGTTGTTGCCATGGTGGAGCCTGGGACAACAGAATATAGAAGGGCAAGTGGTTGAATTGGATAGCGAGCAAAAAGTGGTTGGCCTGGAAGGTGCTAGTGTTTACTGGTTGAATAGTAGCATAGGTACGATAACCGATTTCGATGGAAACTTCTCTGTTCCATATGATGATGCCTACAACAAGCTGGTGATCAGTTATATTGGCTACAAGACGGATACGATCACCGTATCTGAACCCAGGTATGTTCGACATCAATTGAAATTAAAGTCGGATCTCGACGAAGTGGTGGTGAAATCCAGGCGAAAGAGCAGTTCAACCTCCTTTTTAAAGGCTGAGAACGTGATAAACGTCAGTAGTGCCGAATTGCTGAAAGCAGCCTGCTGTAACCTTTCCGAGAGCTTTGAAACAAATCCGGCCATCGATGTCAATTTCGCCGATGCGGTATCCGGGACCAGGCAGATAAGGATGCTGGGGCTTACCAGTCCGTATATTTTGATCACCACGGAAAATGTGCCAGCCATTCGAGGAGCGGCACAAGCATTTGGCTTGAGTTTCATTCCAGGAACCTGGGTAGAGAGTATCCAGATCACCAAGGGAGCCGGGAGTGTAACCAATGGGTTTGAAAGTATAACCGGGCAGATCAATGCCGAATTAAAAAAGCCTACCACGGATCACAAATTGTTTGTAAATGCCTATGGTAGCATGAACGGCAGGCTGGAACTCAATACCCATTTCAATACGAGGCTAAGCGACCGCTGGAGTACGGGTTTGCTGGTCCATGGAAATCTGAGGGACAGTAAATTCGACAGGAACGATGATGGTTTCCTGGATAATCCGTTGGCTCAGCAGATCAACGTGTTGAATCGCTGGCAGTACACCGATAACGAGAACGGCTTCGTGAGTTTTATCAATTTCAGGTTCCTGGATGATGAAAAACAGACCGGGCAAATGGATTTCGTTCCAAAGCGCGACAAATTCACGCTTAACTTTTGGGGTAGTGAGATCGATACGCAACGATTGGAATTCTCAGGTAAACTGGGCTACGTAAATCCGGATATCCCTTATCAAAGTGCCGGGATACAAATGTCGTACAGCAGGCATGAGCAGGAGTCTTATTTCGGGTTCAATACCTATGACATTGTTCACAATAGTGTTTTTGCGTCTGCGATGTACAACTCTATCATTAGCGACTCCCGGCACAAAGTGAAGACAGGTGCGAGCTTCTCCTATGATTCCTACGACGAATCGGTGAATCAAATCGGGTTTGGTAGAATTGAGAACTCGGTGGGGGCCTTCTTCGAATACGCCTACGATAACCTTGGTGATCTCACCGCTACGGCTGGTATTCGGATCGACCAACACAACCGTTTGGGAACTTTCGTTACGCCTCGTTTACATGTTCGATATACACCTTTCGAAAAGTCGGCACTTCGTTTCTCGGTTGGAAGAGGGAAACGTTCGGCAAATATTTTTACTGAAAACCAGAAGTTCTTTGCCTCTTCCCGAACGATCGAGATCTTTGCTGATGGTGGAAAGATCTATGGTCTGGATCCTGAAATAGCCTGGAACTACGGGGTATCATACCTTCAGGGTTTTAATCTCTTCGGAAAGAAGGCAGATGTAACCCTTGATTTTTATCGCACCGATTTTGAGAACCAGGTTGTCGTGGATTGGGAGGATCCTTCGAAGATCAGGTTCTACAATCTGGATGGTAAGAGTTTCGCGAACAATTTCCAGGCGGAGTTCAACTATGATGTACTTGAGAACGCTCAACTTCGGCTCGCTTATAAGTATTTTGATGTTCAGACGGATTACAGGGATGGCCGACTCGAAAAGCCACTTACGCCCAGTCATCGGATATTCGCAAATGCTTCCGCAGAAACAACGAGAAAGGAAAATGGTGCTATGTGGAAATTCGACACAACATACAACTGGCTGGGGGAACAGCGGTTTCCTTCTACTTTGGGCAATAGCCCGGAAAACAGACTTCCGGAGTTTTCGCCTTCGGTGGGAACGTTAAATTTTCAGGTTACTAAGGTATTTTCCCCTACATTTGAGATATACATAGGAGGCGAAAATGTAACCAATGTTAAACAAAGTAACCCCATAATTGGTGCACAGAACCCATTCGGGTCGGAATTCGATACCACTTTGGTTTATGGCCCGATCTTTGGAAGTATGTATTACTCGGGATTACGATTTAAAATTGATTAGTATGAAACGATTATTTGTGATTACCCTTGTGCTTTTCGCTGTAACTACCGGTTTTGCCCAAAACAAGAATGCCAGGGCGGTGATCGAAGTGGATGGGATCTGCGGAATGTGTAAGGAACGAATCGAAAAGGCAGCCATCCGAACCAAAGGAGTGAAGTCGGCGGTATGGGACATCCAGACGCACGAACTCAGCCTTATCTACGATGAGCGCAAGACCAACCTGAAAGAAATTCAGCAGAATATCGCTGATGTGGGTCATGATACCAAGGCCATCAAAGCCACCGAAGAGGCGTATCTTTCAGTACATGAATGTTGCCGCTACAGGGACCTTGCGGTCAAAGAGCAACATAAGGACGGTAATTAAAACCATAATAAATCAAGCCTTCGTGACAACGGAGGCTTTTTTAGTTAAATTATTGCCAACAGAAGTATCTCCGATTCGTTTCCCACCTACCTTTACTTCACTAATTTAATGATTGTACTATGGCAACAATTAAGTCTGCCGGAAAACCTTCAGCCAAAGCTAACGCAAAGAAAGCACCGGCTAAAAAGGTTGCACCAGCTGCTTCCAGGAAGAAGTAATTTGTGTGAATGGTTCTTTGTAAGAACCAGTTAATTTGAGGAGAAGCCACCCCTAAAAAGGTGGTTTTATTGTATAAGAAAAGCCCTTGCAAACGCAAGGGCTTTTTCTGTTATTATATTGCTGGATTTACATCATCCCGGGCATTCCTCCGCCACCCATAGGCGGCATGGCAGGAGCATCTTCCTTGATGTCCACCAGGGCACATTCGGTTGTAAGGATCATTCCGGCCACAGATGCTGCATTCTCCAATGCGATACGTGTAACCTTCTTAGGATCGATGATCCCTTCTTTCATAAGGTCCACATACTTGTCGTTCTTCGCATCGTATCCGAAGTTCTTCTTGCCTTCAAGTACTTTGTTTACTACTACAGATCCTTCACCACCTGCATTTTCAACGATGGTTCTCAGTGGCGACTCAATCGCTCTTGCCACTATCTGGATCCCTGTGGTCTCATCCATGGAGTCCGTCGTGATCTTCTCAAGCACGGCCTTCGCCCGTACAAGAGCAACACCACCTCCGGCAACGATACCTTCTTCTACTGCAGCTCGTGTAGCGTGTAGCGCATCATCCACACGGTCTTTCTTCTCCTTCATTTCAACCTCACTGGCTGCGCCAACATAAAGTACGGCCACACCGCCGGCAAGTTTTGCCAGGCGTTCCTGTAGTTTTTCGCGATCGTAATCGGACGTAGTGGTTTCGATCTGAGCTTTGATCTGTCCCACACGTGTCTGGATATCGGTTTTCTTCCCGGCACCATTCACGATGGTTGTATTGTCCTTGTCGATAGTAATGGTCTCCGCAGATCCCAGCATATCCACTGTAGCGTTTTCCAGGGTGAAACCTCTTTCTTCAGAAATAACCGTTCCACCCGTAAGGATAGCGATGTCTTCCAGCATGGCTTTTCTTCTGTCTCCGAACCCAGGTGCTTTTACAGCTGCGATCTTCAGTGAGCCTCTAAGTTTGTTCACCACCAGGGTAGCAAGTGCTTCCCCATCTACGTCCTCAGCAACGATCAATAGTGATTTTCCTTGTTGAGCAACCGGTTCAAGTACAGGAAGAAGGTCCTTCATAGAAGAGATCTTCTTGTCGTAAAGCAGGATCATCGGGTTCTCCAGTTCGGTAAGCATTTTTTCGCTATCGGTAACGAAGTAAGGAGAGAGGTAACCCCTGTCGAATTGCATCCCCTCAACCACATCAACATAGGTTTCGGTTCCTTTGGCTTCTTCAACGGTGATCACACCTTCTTTCCCAACTTTTTCGAACGCCTGCGCGATCAGATCCCCGATCTGTTCGTCGTTGTTCGAGGAGATAGCGGCAACTTGCTTGATCTTTTCAGTGGAGCTACCTACTTTGCTGGATTGTTTGTCTAGGTCTTCTGTGATCGCGATAACCGCTTTGTCGATACCGCGCTTCAGGTCCATTGGGTTTGCGCCCGCAGCTACATTCTTCAGTCCTTCTTTTACAATGGCTTGTGCCAGTACGGTGGCGGTGGTAGTACCGTCACCGGCAAGGTCATTGGTCTTGGAGGCCACTTCCTTTACCATCTGTGCACCCATGTTCTCCAGAGCGTCTTCCAGTTCGATCTCCTTGGCTACCGAAACACCATCTTTGGTCACCTGTGGTGCCCCAAAGGATTTACTGATGATCACATTACGCCCTTTTGGGCCAAGTGTTACTTTTACTGCATTTGCTAATGCGTCCACGCCGCGTTTGATACTGTCCCGCGCTTCAACATCGAATTTTATATCTTTTGCCATGATTATTTCTTTTAAGTGTTACGTTTGATTCAGAATAGTTTAAATGATCGCAAGGATATCGTCCTCTCGCATGATGAGATAGTCCTTCCCGTCATATTTTAATTCGCTGCCTGAATACTTCCCGTAGAGTACCACGTCTCCGACCTTCACGGTCATCTCGTGATCTTTTTTGCCTTTTCCAACAGCCACAACTTTTCCCTGCTGTGGTTTTTCTTTAGCCGAATCAGGAATGTAGATACCCGAGGCAGTTTTGGTTTCCGCCTCCTGTGGCTCTACCAGAACCCGGTCTGAAAGTGGTTGAATCTTTAAAGCCATCTTCTTCGTATTTTTTATGGTTAATTACTATTAGAATTCTTTGGTCTCCTTGCCTTTATCCAGAAATTATGCCAATGGATCAAAACTGACAATTTGAAACAAAAAATGCCAGCTTCTGACAAGCTGACATTTTATATGGTATGATCAAGTGAAAAATGATTACTCAACGGGAGTATCACCTTCAGTGTTGTCTGTTGTCGTGTCCCCACCCGGAGGTGCCGGGATGGTGGTCTCGATCCCTTCGGTATCAATCACATCCGATTCGTTCGTTCCCGTTCCACCAAGTATGGAAATACTGGAAAGCAGTATGAGTGCGATCATGATGATGGCCAAAGTCCAGGTACTCTTGTCCAGGAAATCGGTAGTTTTCTTAACCCCTCCCAATTGCTGGGTTCCGCCACCTCCGAAAGATGATGAAAGTCCGCCACCTTTAGGGTTCTGCACCATAATCACTACTACCAGTAAGAAGGCCACGAAAATGATCAGTACTAAGAATATTGTAAACGTGCTCATGAGTCCTCTTTATTTATCAATTTTTTTATCGCGCGAATTTGGTCTGCAAAGAAACCACTTTTTTCGGGATATTTCAAAATTAAAATGTTATAAGCCTGTATGGCTTTTTTGTAGTTTTTTTGCTGAACATAAACACGTGCAAGTGTCTCTGTCATAAGGCTTTCCGAAGTCCTTGTAAACTCCTTGGCCAGGTTCTTTGTCTTCGTGGGGGCAGTGGTTGGATCGATCTTCGGACTTTCCTGTATGAACTTGTCGATCAATTCGAACTTTCTCGCCTTACTGTCCTGCTCTTCCTTTTCGGATGCGCCTGTTCTTTGAATGGGAGAAGCTTTGGTTAGTTTCAACCATTCGCTGAAAGAGTGACTGTCATTCCTGTTGAATTCAAGTGGTTTGTCGATCTCCAGGCTTGCTTCCTCCGAAGTTTCAGAATCGACAATGTCGGTATCAGGAGCCGTGGGGTCTTCCACCAGGTTTTCCACCGATGTGAGTTTCCGCTCGAAGAGGTCCGGATTAAGGATGGCCTCGGCCTTTTTGAGCTCGGCCTTGATCTGCCTGTCCAGTTCCAGGCTCACCTGTTCGGAGACGTTTTCAGAATGAACCTCGATCTCCCTGATACCGGGGTCGTGCTCCTTGATTCGATTCGATATCTCGTTCTGGATGAATTCTTCCGAAGTGATATACTCGAACAATATATCCCTATCCGATGTATAGGCTGCCGTTCTCTTCAGGGCCTCGTTGTAACGATAACTCTCGCGATTCTTTAATGCTTTAAGCTGAAGGGCACGGGCACTTTGAAAATACGGATAGGCGGAGATCACACCTTCCAACTCGCTGAGGTGGTGATCTTCGATATTCTGCGGGTGATCCAGCAGGTATGTATAGGTTTCCGTATTCAAAATACTACCAGTTCGCCAGGGAGGCATTGAAAACATCCTGGGTGATCCGCTCGAAAATAATAGAGAGGGCATCATCCAGCCGGGAGCCCGTAAGTTGCGTGCTTCCCGTATAATCGTAATAGAAGGAGAATCGTTGTTCAAAATCCTCCTCGGGTTTATCGGTGTTGATGAACCGAACATTGACGGCTACCGTTAGTCGGTTCTCGGCTGCGGTACTCTGACTTGTAGCCGTGATTGGGGCGGTATAGAATTGTATGATCTCACCTTCGTACACCAGGTCGCCATTATTGTTCACCAGGTCCAGGCTTGTCTGATTGAGGATGAGGTCCTGTAGCAGGGTAGTGAAATCCCTGGCCACTCCTGGCTCCACCAGGGGTGCATTATTCTGGAAATTGTTCACCTGGAAGGTCTCTGCACTTCCGGTAGATGCCCCTGTAAAGGAATAATTCACACTACATCCCTGAAGCAGTACAACGGCCAGCAGGGTTAGTAGAATTGATGTAAGTTTTAATTTCATATTGCCATCTTATAACCGCCTGATCACAGGTTATATTGTTTGATCTTTCGATAGAGGGTACGTTCGGAGATACCCAGTTCTTCAGCAGCATCCTTGCGCTTTCCACCGTACTTTTCCAGTGATTTCTTGATAAGTTCCAGTTCTTTGTCCTGGAGCGAAAGATTCTCTTCCTCCTGGATCTCTTCAGCAAAATCGTAGTTTGCCACAGAACCTTCGGAAACAGATTCCGGGATGCTGAGCACTTCGACATCCTCACTTTCGGTATCCTCTTCAACGAAGGAAGATAAGGATTCTTCGGCTTCTTTTTCTTCGGAATAGATCTTGTTGATGAGCGTAGAGTGTTCTTCCTTCACTTTGGAGACATTGCTCGCGTTCATTAGCTCCATGGTGAGCTTCTTCAGGTCGTTCACATCCTGTTTCATATCGAAAAGAATCTTGTACAGGATCTCCCTTTCACTACTGAAATCACTTTCCCGCTTTTTGTTCTCTATAACCGCAGGCAGGTTGCTGCCCATATCCGGCAGGTAACTCCTGAGCGTGTTGTAGGAAATGTTGCGCTCCTGTTCCAGAACAGAGATCTGTTCGGCCACATTTCGCAATTGACGAATGTTACCACTCCAGCGATACTGAAGCAATAATTTTACTGCGTCATCTTCCAGCCGGACTGTCGGCATCTTGTACTTCTGGGCAAAATCCGAAGCGAACTTACGGAACAACAGGTGAATGTCCTCGTGGCGTTCGCGCAGCGGCGGCAGGTGAATGTCCACCGTACTCAAACGATAGTACAGGTCTTCCCGGAACTTCCCCTTTTCGATCGCTTCCACCATTTTGATATTGGTGGCTGCAACAATACGAACATCCGTTTTTTGAGTTTTGGAGGATCCAACCTTGAGGAATTCCCCGTTTTCGAGGATACGGAGCAGCCGAACCTGGGTAGGGAGGGGGAGTTCACCCACCTCGTCAAGGAAGATGGTTCCGCCGTCGGCCACTTCGAAATAACCCGAACGAGTAGAGGTAGCTCCTGTAAAGGCACCTTTTTCGTGCCCGAATAACTCACTGTCTATTGTTCCTTCGGGGATGGCGCCACAGTTCACGGCTATATATTTCCCGTGTTTCCGGTGCGACAGGGCGTGAATGATCTTCGGGATACTTTCCTTTCCCACACCGCTTTCCCCGGTCACCAGTACCGAAATATCGGTAGGGGCAACCTGGATGGCCTTTTCTATGGCGCGGTTGAGCTTAGGGTCGTTCCCTATAATTCCAAACCGTTGTTTTATTGCTTGTACGCTTTCCATTTTTTTTGAGTCTAACTATAATTGAAACAGGACTCAGTTTGATATTTTGATCTGTTATCTGTAGTAGAAAAATCGAAGTTCATTCGAATTTCCGGACGAATTGTACCTGGTAACCACGAACGGATGCGAATTTTCCTCCGAACATTCATTCGGCACATAGGTTGTAATACCATTCGGATAAATCGATTCTTTCAACAAATTCTTACTGAAATGAGCATCTACAGGCATATAGTTGCCTAAGATCGCAAATGATTGACTTAATGTGAATACCTCCGATAATCTATGTAGGATTTCTAATTTCGAATATGCCGAAAACGATGGGTTAAGAATGTTATCATAATAAGTGTATTCAATACTGGACGTTCCAATAGCAACGTATGTGTCTGTTGTGGCGTCGTAATTGAATTCCTCGATTGTTGTTTTTATGAGATTTTCCATAGCCGCATCGTACTCATATGTAATATCCAGGAAATCATATTCATTAGGTTCACTCGTAATCAGGAATTTCTCAATTCTTATGATCCGTCCGCTGCTTGGATCAAGTTCCAGTCTTGTCCCGAATAATCCTGGTGGCGAATAGTCATGATAGGTGGTAATTGTGTTAGCATCATGTTCAACCATAATATTGAAATAGTCGTACGAAATGGTACTGATCTTTTCATTGTCATAGGAGAAGACACACGTAACAAACGCACCTTGATCTATATCACCGGCTGAATACTCGGTAAGCAATTCATTCTCATATCGGTAGTTCTGATAGTAGTACGGAGGATAGAAGATATTTGACAGACCCTGATTGTCGGTAAGAAATGAAAACGATGTTTTGTTATCATATACGGTAGATAGTTTGTCTGTGAAATCGAACGTACTATTCGGGTCAAGTGGATCTGTTTCATATATTTGTTCAATGCCGTTGTTCTGGCAGTCACCATCACAATCTTCCTGTTCCCATTCGAGGGAGGTTGGTACGGTTTGGTCTGATTCTACGAAACTACATAGGTCCATTGGGTCTGTTCCATTGGAATTATTCTGATTGTTACCATCCGGATCAACCTCATCTCCATTGGTCACACCATCTCCATCGCAATCCAGATCCCGCCATGCCTGGGTTGTAACTGAATAATCCTGACTCGTCAAAACGTAGGAGCACGGGTCCTGCGGGTCTGTATTCTCACCAACCTCCACAGAAGTGTCTACTCCATCGCCGTCAGGATCATTATTTGTTCCACTTCCGGATCCACCCGAACCACCGTTTCCGGTATTATTGTTCTGCTGGTTGTTAGCTGCAGGGACATCATCACCTGAACTACAACCAAAAATAAAGGCTGCCAGAAACAGCATTGTAAAAAGTCGATAAATATATGTGTATTGATTCATCATAAGTTGCTTATATCAGGAATAACCTACTGCTTTACCTATTAATGTAGTACTGGTGCATTCCTCTATCTTTACCATCACCAAGTCCCCCGGTTTATAATTTTCCTTCGGAAATACTGCCACGGTATTCTGCGGAATTCGACCGCTCCAGTACTGGTCGCTCTTCTTTGATTCCTTTTCGATCAGTACCTCGACGGTTTTACCCACAAATTGTTTTGTTCGGTAAGCACTGTGTTTCTGCTGAAGATCAATGATCTCCGTTAGGCGTCTTTTCTTCGCTTCCATTGGTACGTCATCTTCCATCTTTCTTTCTGCCAGGGTGCCGGGACGTTCAGAATACACGAACATAAACCCGAAGTCGTATTTCACGTACTCCATCAGTGAAAGCGTATCCAGGTGGTCCTCTTCGGTTTCTGTGGGGAAACCGGCGATGATGTCCTGGGAAATTCCACAATCAGGGATGATCTCACGGATCTTGTCTATAAGTGCCATATATTCCTCACGGGTATGTTGTCGATTCATCTCTTTCAGTACACGAGTACTTCCGCTTTGAACCGGCAGGTGAATATAGTTGCAGATATTCTTGTGTTTCGCCATGCTGTGCAGCACGTCTTCCGTCATGTCCTGCGGATTGCTGGTAGAGAAGCGAATTCTCATGCCCGGATGGGCCGTGGCTACCATGTCGAGTAACTGTGCAAAGTTGGTAGCGGTTGCCTTTTGTATGTCCGAGGCATTCTTGAAATCCTTCTTCAGCCCGCCACCATACCACAGGTAACTATCCACATTCTGACCCAGCAGCGTGATCTCCTTATAACCTTTTACGGCCAGGTCGTTCACCTCTTCAAGGATGCTCTGTGGGTCGCGGCTGCGTTCTCGTCCGCGCGTAAACGGGACTACACAAAACGTGCACATATTGTCACACCCCCTGGTGATGCTCACGAAGGCGGTCACCCCGTTCCCACCCAGGCGTACCGGGGCGATATCTCCGTAGGTCTCATCCTTTGAGAGGATCACGTTCACAGCATCGCGGCCTTCTTCCACCTCCTGCAGCAGGTTCGGAAGGTCCTTGTACGCATCGGGTCCAACCACCATATCGACGATCTTCTCCTCCTCGAGGAACTTGCTTTTAAGGCGTTCGGCCATACAGCCGAGGACGCCTACCTTCATTCCGGGGTTGATCTTTTTAACGGCGTTGTACTTTTCCAGTCGCTTCCGAACGGTCTGCTCGGCCTTATCGCGTATGGAACAGGTATTCACCAGCACAAGATCTGCTTCTTCAAGAAGGGTGGTGGTATTGAACCCCTGGTCGGCCAGAATGGACGCCACGATCTCGCTGTCGCTGAAGTTCATCTGGCAGCCATAACTCTCGATAAAGAGCTTACGGGTGTTCCCCTTCTTCGCTTCGAGGATCAAGGCCTCGCCTTGTTTATTTTCGTCGATTGTCTTTTCTTCCATTTCCGTTGTGATCCCTTGCAAATTAGTTGATCAATGAACGTGCAAAGATACGATTTAATTCAAACTTATGTCAAAATGGCAGGTTACTTTTTCGTACTTTTATCGACATATAGCAAACGACTTTAACTATGGAACATCCTATATTTCAGAAAATTGAGAACTCGAAAAAGGTGGATTTCGGGGATATGCTCACCTTCAGTTATAATCTTTTCATGAAAGTCTGGAAACAAGGCGCAATGCACACCCTGGTCATCATGATCTTTGTGATACCGTTCTTATTATTGGTATATGTACCTATAATAGTAATGAGCATGCAGGCGAGCCGTCACTCCTACTACGATCCGTATTATTACGATTACGGTCCGGAAACCTGGTTCGACAATCCTCTCTTATTAGTAATATGGCTGATCGTAATCTTTGTGCTGATCTTCCTGATGCAGGCTGCTGCCCTTGGAGTGAATGCGCATTTTTATAAGGTATGCCGTATCGTGGATACGGAGTCCGGGGAGGACGAAGGCGGATATTTCGATTATTTCAAGAATGGAGGCTTCATGAAGATCCTGGTATTGTCGCTCGCGACCTTCGGAATTGCCATGGCCGCCTTGCTGCTGTGTTACCTTCCGATCTTTTATGTGATGGTTCCACTGCAATTGATCGTCCCGATCTTCGCCTTCAACCCGAAACTATCGGTCAATGAGATAGTAAAGGCCGCGTTCAAGCTCGGACATAAGCACTGGATCTATGTTTTCGGACTGGCATTAATTGCCGGAAATGTGGCTCAGCTGGGTATACTAGCTTGTTTTGTCGGGATCATTTTTACCGCCTGTATCACCTATCTGCCTATCTATTATTTCTATAAACACACTATTGGATTCGACCCTCAACCGGTACTCGAAGAGGCTGTTGCAGAATAATTAATTTGAGTTTGTTAACGTAGTTAACAAGGGGTTAAATTTTAGAGGCCAAAAGTTCGGTTTAAAAAATTCGTCTACTTTTGTAATCCAAAATTGCACCCCATGGCAAAGAATTTAGTGATCGTTGAGTCCCCCGCGAAAGCCAAAACCATCGAGAAATTTTTAGGCAAGGATTATAAAGTCACCTCCAGTTTTGGTCATATCGCAGACCTGCCTTCCAAGGAACTTGGAGTGGATGTTGAAGGGGATTTCACACCTAAATATATAGTGTCGCCAGACAAGAAGTCACTGGTGAAGGATCTTAAGGCATTAGCCAAAAAGGCCGAAACCATTTGGCTGGCCAGTGATGAGGACCGGGAAGGAGAGGCTATCGCCTGGCACCTGGCCGAAGAGCTGGACCTTAACGATGAGAACACCAAACGGATCGTTTTCCACGAGATCACCAAATCGGCCATACTAAAGGCTATTGAAAATCCTCGTAAGATCGATTACAACCTGGTGAATGCTCAACAGGCACGAAGGGTTCTGGACAGGTTGGTAGGTTATGAATTATCACCTGTGCTTTGGAGAAAGGTCAAAGGTGGTTTGTCTGCCGGCCGGGTTCAAAGTGTGGCGGTTCGACTTATCGTCGAACGGGAGCGTGAGATCGAGAACTTTGTACCCCAGGCATCCTATCGTATCGATGCCGAATTTACTACCGTTGATGGTAGTAAATTCAAAGCAAAACTTCCGAAGAATTTTGACACCGAAAGCGATGCGAGGGAATTCCTTCAGAAGAATATAGGAGCCGGCTATACGGTAGCCGAACTCGTCAAAAAACCCGCCAAGAAGTCTCCGGCACCGCCATTTACGACCTCAACACTTCAGCAGGAAGCTTCGAGAAAATTGTATTTTTCAGTAGGTAAAACGATGACGATCGCCCAGCGTTTGTACGAGGCAGGGCTCATTACCTATATGAGAACCGACAGTGTGAACCTGTCGCAGGAAGCGAGGAATTCGGCCCAGTCCGCTATTGAGAATTCCTTCGGAAGTGAATACAGCAATCCGCGTAATTATAAAGGTAAGGCGAAAGGTGCCCAGGAAGCGCACGAAGCGATCCGTCCAACGGATATGTCCCAACAGAGCATAGAAGGCGACAGGGACCAGATGCGATTGTACGATCTAATCTGGAAGCGAACAATAGCTTCACAGATGAGCGATGCCCAACTGGAACGTACCAACGTGAAGATAGGGATTCATTCTTCCACAGCAGTTTCGGAACAATTTACTGCCAATGGGGAAATGATAAAATTTGATGGTTTCCTGAAGGTATACCTTGAAGGGACCGACCTGGAAGACGAAGAGCAGGATGGCATGCTTCCGAATATGACCGAAGGAGACACCCTGAATAATCTATACATAACGGCCACCCAACGTTATTCGCGACCAGCGTACCGCTTCACCGAGGCCTCGCTGGTAAAACAACTGGAGGAGCTTGGGATCGGTCGTCCGTCTACTTACGCACCAACTATTTCTACCATCATCAACAGGAACTATGTTGAGAAAGGAACCGTGGAAGGTGTGGAACGCAAGTATCTTCAGCTTACCATGGAAGATGGTACCATTCGGGATAAGACCCTGAAAGAAACCGTGGGTAGCGACAAGGGAAAACTTGTGCCTACCGATATCGGGATGATCGTGAATGATTTTCTCGTAGACCATTTTGGGGATATCGTGGATTATAATTTCACTGCCAAGGTTGAGGAAGATTTCGATGATATTGCCGATGGGAAGGAAGAATGGACCCAAATGATGAAGGACTTCTACGCTAAGTTCCACCCCCAGGTAGAGGATGTTCAGGAGAATGCAGAACGTGAGAGTGGCGAGCGTATACTGGGTGAGGATCCTGAAACAGGTAAACCGGTATTGGTTCGTCTTGGTAAGTTCGGTCCAATGGCACAGATTGGTGGCCCGGATGACGAAGATAAGAAGTTTGCGAGCCTGATGCCAGATCAGCAATTGCACCTGGTGACCTTTGAAGAGGTGATGGATCTTTTCAAATTACCCAAGACGCTCGGTGTGTACGAAGGTGAGGAGATAGAAGTGAACAATGGCCGCTATGGTCCTTATGTTAGATTCGGGAAGAAGTTCATCTCCCTGCCTAAAGGAATGGATCCGCTGGATGTGAACATGGAGGACGCAAAACGCTTGATCGACGAGAAGAAGAAAGCAGATGCTCCTATATATATGTATGAAGGATTACCTGTTCAGAAAGGCAAAGGGCGATTCGGGCCATTTATCAAGTGGAACGGTATGTTCATCAACGTGAATAAGAAGTACGACTTCGACGATCTTTCAGAAGCAGATATCATAGAACTCATTGAGGATAAGAAGCAGAAGGAGATCGATAAACTGGTTAACGAGTGGCCGGACGAAGGTATACGGATCGAAAAGGCCCGCTGGGGTCGTTTCAACCTTATCAAGGGCAAGGTGAAGGTCGAACTTCCGAAGAGCACTAAGGCCGATAAGATCACCCTGGACCAGGCCAAGGATCTCCTGGACAAGAAAGCCCCCAAGAAAACAACCCGAAAGAAAAAAACCACTAGTCGGAAAAAATGATAGAATTTCTTTCTCCCGTCTCCAAGAAAGTACTGGCGCATCGCGAGGTATTGCCCGAAGGTGTGCTTGGAAAGAAAATACAGGTTCATTCAAAAAAAGGCTCGCTGCCCTCCATTGAAAAGGCGGGCTTTGCTATTTTAGGTGTGCTTGAGAACAGGAATGATGTAGATTATATGGGGGGTGAAGTTTGCTTCGATGCCTTCCGGAAGGCACTCTACGGGCTGTACCCGGGAAACTGGAACCGTGAGATCATCGATCTGGGTGATATCGAGAAAGGCGCTACGGTTGAAGATAGCTATTTCGCCCTGCGTACCGTAGTGGAAGCATTACTGAAGAAGAACATCATCCCGGTCATACTGGGTGGCAGCCAGGACCTGGCCTATGCGCAGTACAGGGCCTACGACAATATGGGCAAGATGGTAAATATGGTGAATGTAGATACCAATTTCGACCTCGGGGATGCCGATAAGCCAATTTCGAACAAGTCGTATGTAGGGAAGATCATAGTTGATAAACCTTACAACCTGTTTAACTACAGTGCACTCGGATACCAGTCTTATTACAATGCCCCTGCAGAGATCGGACTGATGGAGAAGCTTTATTTCGATGCTTACAGGCTTGGAGAGGTGGCTTCCGATATTACTATGGTAGAACCTATAATGCGGGATGCCGACATAGTGATGGTGGATGTTTCTGCAATAAAAAGTTCCGAATTGAGTTATAAGAACAATAAGAGCCCCAATGGTTTCGACGGAAGGGAAATTTGTGCGATAACTCGTTATGCGGGGATCAGCAACAGGGTTAGTTCCTTCGGAGTGTATGAATTGAAGGACTACAAGGATGCGCAGAGCGGAGCGATGCTGGTTGCACAAATGATCTGGTATTTCATGGAAGGAGTGAATTTCCGTGTTGCCGATGAAGATTTCAGCAACGACAATGAATATACTACATATAAGGTCCCTATAGGCGACGAAGTTCTGGTGTTCAAGAAGAGCATTAAAACCGGCCGCTGGTGGATAGAATTACCATTTATTTCAAATGTTAATAATAAATTAAAAAGAAGAACGTTATTACCTTGCACTTATGGCGAATATTTGAGTGCGACGAACCAGGAAATTCCTGAACGGTGGTATAAAGCCCGCCGTAAAAATGAGGTATAATCTAACAAACTAAGTAAAACCGGGTTCTTGGGTTTTTTAAGAAAATTGTTGTTTTTTTAAAATTTTATAAATAGGTTTACGCCCTTGAATCTCGAAAATTTAACCTAAATACCTATGAAGAAGCTAATTGCATTCGCTGCGATCATTGCCTTTCTATTCAGTTGTAACTCCGGAGACAGAGGAGAACTGGTGGGCGCAAAAGGTAAGAAGTGGTACCCTCAAAAACCTTACGGAATGACCCTTATCCCTGGTGGTTCTTTCATCATGGGTAAGTCGGATGACGATTTCGTTGCGGTTAATGATGCCCCGACCAAAACCGTTACAGTTCGTTCGTTTTACATGGACGAAACGGAAATTACCAATTCAGAGTACAGACAATTCGTAGAATGGGTTCGTGACTCCACGGTTCGCCTTAAATTGGCTATTCTTGCCGATGAAGTAGGTGCTACCCCGGGTGACGGAGGCATTGGCGAGTTTGCCTTTGTGGATCAGGAAAACGAAGAAATGACTCCTTACGAGCAGTATATGTATGACAACTACTACGGGCTCGGTGAGGATTTCTATGCCGGGAGAAAGATCAACAGCGATGTGGATCTGATCTGGGACACTTCCGAATATCCGGATGAGTACTATTCCGAAGTAATGGATACCATGTATATTCCTGCTGAAGAAGCTTATAACGGGCAGCGCACCATCGATGTGAGCAAACTGAAATTCCAATATACCTATATGGATATCCAGGCTGCTGCACGTGCCACAGGAAAAAGCAGAAAAGACTTTATAAAGAAAGAAGAGATCCAGATCTATCCGGACACTACTGTTTGGATCAAGGATTTCAACTATTCATACAACGAGCCTATGCACAATGATTATTTCTGGCATGAGGCTTATGGAGATTACCCTGTAGTAGGAGTGAACTGGAAGCAGGCCAAAGCGTTCTGCGCCTGGAGAACTCTATACAAGAATGCGTACCAGAAATCGCGTCGTCGTAACCATGTGAATTCGTTCCGTCTTCCGGGCGAAGCAGAATGGGAATACGCAGCACGTGGTGGGCTGGAGTCGGCTACTTTCCCATGGGGAGGGCCTTATGCTAAGAACGACAGGGGATGTTTCCTCGCGAACTTTAAGCCGTTGCGTGGTGATTATGCCGCAGACCAGGCTCTTTATACCGTAGAAGCAGATGCGTACGAACCAAACGATTACAACCTGTACAATATGGCGGGTAATGTCTCCGAGTGGGTCGCTTCCTCTTACGATCCTGCATCTTACAATTACACCTCTACCATGAATCCTAATGTGAACGACGATGAGAACATGCGTAAAGTAGTTCGCGGTGGTTCCTGGAAGGACGTAGCCTACTTCCTCCAGGTGAGTACCCGTGATTACGAATACGCGGATTCTGCCCGTTCCTACATCGGTTTCCGAACCGTTCAGGATTACATGGGTACAGATGTAACTTTGAATGAAAATTTCGGTGACGCTCGCTAAGTTGGGGCTACATCCGTGCTATCAAACATTTAACTTAACTTAACTTAAACTATAGTATTATGGCACAGTCTAAATCATCTAAAAAACTGTTTAACATGGCCTACGGGCTAGGTGCTTCTATTGTAATCCTTGGAGCACTATTTAAGATTCTTCACTGGGAACTAGGGCCCCTGAACGGTGGACTACTATTGGCCATCGGTCTTATCACAGAGGCGATCATTTTCGCGATCTCTGCATTCGAACCCGTTGAAGACGACCTGGATTGGTCACTGGTTTATCCTGAACTGGCAGGTGGAAAAGGAAAAGACAAGAAAGAGCAGCCACAGGATGCGGAAGGACTTCTTTCCAAGAAACTTGACGAAATGCTCAAAGGAGCTAAAATTGATTCTGAATTGATGACAAGCCTAGGCGACAGTATCCGTTCTTTCGAAGGTGCTGCCAAAAGTATTGCCCCTACTGCCGAAGCTATGAATTCAACTAAGAAATACAGCGAAGAAATGGCACTTGCTGCCGCCCAAATGGAATCATTGAACAGCCTTTACAAAGTTCAGGTAGAATCTACCAGCCGTCAGGCCGAAGTGAACGAAAGAGTTGTAGAGAACGCAGAACAACTGAAAGCTCAGATGGAGCACCTTGCTACCAACCTGTCTTCATTGAACGGAGTTTACGGAGGTATGCTTTCAGCAATGGGTGGAAGAAACTAAGGTTTTCCAAAACCAGTATTAATCTTTAAAAAGAATTAAAAATGGCACAAGGAAAACTATCCCCGCGGCAAAAGATGATCAACCTGATGTACCTGGTTTTCATCGCCATGCTTGCGCTGAATATGTCCAAGGAGGTATTATCCGCCTTCGGACTACTGAATGAGAAGATTACCGACGCGAATGTGGCGGCCACGGAGCGTAACTCGGCTTTCATGGAAAGCCTTGCTACAAAAGCTGCCGAGCAACCGGAACAATACGCAGAGGTAAAGCAAAAGGCAGACAGGGTTTCTGAGATCTCAGAAGAACTGAATACCTACCTGGAAGGTTTGAAAACCGAAATGATGGGTACGGTAAAACCTGAAGAAGCAACCGATTACGAAGTGCAGGATAAGCCTGACTTCCTTGACAGACGTTTCTTCCAGGGTGATAACCTGAAACCTGAAGGACAGGAGTTTCTGGACAATATCAATAAATACCGAACTGATATGTTAGCGGTATTGGGAGATAGTTACCCCGATATCAAAAGCTCGATCGAAGCTAATTTCAGCACGGCTCCTGAGGAGAACCGTGATGGAAAGAAGATCGACTGGCTGAACTATCACTACGAAGGTTTCCCATTGGTGGCGTCTAGAACCAAACTGACTTCACTTCAGAATGATATCAAAGTAACAAAGAATGAATTGCTGTCTAAGATGCTGGCCGGTCAACAAGCTACCGCCCTGTCATTTACTCAGTACAACACTTTGTTAGAGCAATCGAAATCTGCTTTCTACGCTGGAGAACAGTTTGAAGGTGGGATCGTACTGGGACGTAAAGACCCTAATACGAAGCCGAACCGTGTAGAACTTACTTTGGATGGAAGACCACTGACCGAAGATCAGTACACCATCGAGAATGGTAAAGTAAAACTTAATATCAATGCGGGTGCTGCCGGTGATCACAAGATCGAAGGTAACCTTATCTTCCTTCAGGATGGTAAGGAAGTAGAAATTCCTGTTAGTAGTAGCTTTGCGACTATTACCAAGCCGAATTCTGCTGTTATCTCTGCCGATAAGATGAACGTTGTTTATCGTGGTGTTGAAAACCCGATGACGGTTTCTATCCCTGGTATCCCTGATAATAAAGTAACAGCTTCCGGAACCGGATTATCCAAAGTTTCAGGAAGTAAATACGTTATGCGTCCCGGAGGCGGTCGTGAAGTTGCGATCAACGCCAGGGGAACATTACCCGACGGGCAAACCGTGAACACGACTTCAACCTTCCGTATCAAGGATATTCCTCGTCCAACGGGTACTATCCGTGGTGAAGACGGAAACGGAGGTTGTGTACGTATGCAACGTCAGGGTCTTGAGATCGCCAGTGTCGGAGCTATCCTTCCGGATTTCGATTTCGACATCAGCCTGAATGTAACCGGCTTTAAGTTCAAAGTTTCAGGACAGCCAACTGTTGTTGTATCAGGTAGAAAACTGGATGCATCGGCTAAAGGTGCACTGAGAAGAGCCAAGCGTGGTGAGACCGTACAGATATTTGATGTATCTGCGAATATTGCAAATAACTCCGGGTATAAACTAAAGAAGATCTCTCCGGTTTGTATCGAGTTGACAAACTAAGAATAAAACGAAGAATATGAGCTTTAAGAATGTTGTTTTATGCGGTTTAGGCCTTTTGTTGGGTGTAACTTCTGCCACTGCGCAGCTGAATGTACTCAATGCCAAAACTCCAGAGGACATAGGTAAGAAGACAGAAGCGCAGATTGCCTATGACAATGACGAGCCATTACCATACGGGTATACGGACGAGCGTGATGTTTTGTGGTCGAGAACAGTTTGGGAGATCATCGATCTTGATGAGCGTGTGAACTTCCCACTGTACTATCCTATTGACACAAACAACATTGGTGCCGAACGCCGTTCCTTATACGATGTCCTTGTTAAGAACATCAAGAATGGTAATATCGATCACGTGTATGCCGATTCGTATTTTACTGAAAAGCGTACCCTGAAGGATATCGAAGCATCACTGGTTTACAGTGATACTACCGATGTGGGTATCGATCAGTACAATGCTGAAGGCAGGGTGGATGAAGAGTACATCCGTAAGTTTACACTGGATGCCGGTGATGTTGAGGAATGGAGGGTCAGAGGCCTTTGGTATCTCGACAAGCGCCAGGGTGAACTTAAATACAGATTACTCGGCTTGTGTCCTGTGGCAAATGAAGCGCGTTCTAAGGCTTTTCCAGACGATAATATCGATAGTAAAGTAGAACTTTTCTGGGTGTGGTTCCCTGGTGCTCGTGAAGCACTTCACAATGCCAAGGCCTTCAACCGGAGAAATACTTCACAACCGATCTCCTATGATCACTTACTGAATTCACGTCGTTTCAACGGACTTATCTACAAAGAAGATAACGTTCAGGGAGACCGTGCAGTAAATGAGTATATCAACGATAACGCGTTGATGCAACTCCTGGAATCGGATCGAATTAAGGAACAAATCAGAAATATCGAGATTGATTTGTGGAACTATTAATTTAGTTCAATATTTACATTTATAGGTATTTTGCCCTCCGGAGCGTCAGCTTCGGAGGGTTTTTTCTTTAGTCTCCGAAGCTTCAGCGAAGGAGACTGATCTTTTCAAATCCCTTATTACAATTCTCAAATAACTTCCGGATTCCAATGATCAAACAGAAGAAATTTGAAGTTGCTGTTTGAATGTTCGAGGAATTTCAAATAGTCCCAACTTCAACTTTTACCTATCTTTAGATAAATCAATATGCTACCTTGAAAAAAGTCGACTATATAGTTGTAGGGCTAGGGATCGCCGGGATCTCCCTCTGCGAACAGCTTGAAGCAAGTGGCAGATCGTTCATTGTTATCGACGCCGCCATGAATACTGCTACGAGGATTGCAGGCGGGGTAGTGAACCCTGTGGTGCTGAAACGTATCAACCCGGTGTGGAAGGCCGAATTGTTCTACGAGTACGCAAAGCCTTTCTATTTGAAGCTTCAGCAAAAACTTGGGAAAGATCTGGTTCAGGATATACAAATTCATCGAATCTTTGCAACTGCCGAGGAGCAGAACGACTGGATCGTAGCCAGCGATTCCCCCGTGCTGGAACCTTTTCTCTCCCCGGAGATCATCAGGAACAATAATCCCGCAATACATACCCCCTTTGGCCTGGGTGCCGTGAGCGGTTCCTTTAGGGTAGATACGGACATATTGCTGGATAGTTACAGGGATCACTTATTGAAGCGAGGAGAATTGATCCGGGCAAAATTCAAATACGAGGAAATCAAACATGTTGAGGCCGGAATAGAGTATGATGGATTTCTGGCACGGAATATTGTTTTTGCTGAAGGAGCCGCTGCTCTGGATAATCCACTCATCAATACAGACTTACTAATTCCGAAGAAAGGGGAATACCTTATAATTCATGCACCGGAACTGAGATCTGGATCGATCTTAAAGGGTCCGTTCTTCATTATTCCGGTCGGAAACGATAAGTACCAGGTTGGGGCGACATTCGCACATGGAGATCATACCTTTGACCTAACTTCCGAAGGAAAACAAAAGATAATGAAGGCAATAAAAAAAATGATCAGTTGCGACTTCGAGCCGGTGGATCAAATTGCGGGAATGCGTCCAACTGTTAAGGACAGAAGGCCGTTGCTGGGTTCATGGAAGGATGACAGGGTATACTTCTTTAACGGCTTGGGAACACGCGGTCTGCTAATGGCACCCTTGCTTTCAGAATGGTTGCTAAGTAATATGGAATCGGGCTCTTCCCTTCCGAAGGAAATTGACATCAAAAGATTTCAGAGCTAGATCGCTTTTTCTTTGTCGTATTTGAAAAATAAATTGATCCAGATATTTCTCGAGAGCCTTAAAATTATTGGTAACAGAACGATCTGTACCCCGGCGATCACCAGGAAGGTATTCAAGCGTCCGGTGTCGAAAACAAAGAAGGCAATGATAAAGGTGGCAATAGCTAGGGCAACACCAACAGCATAGCTCACGTACATGGAACCGTAAAAGAAAGATGGTTCTATCTTGAATTTCGTATCACAATGCGGACAGCGTTCGTACATTCGCAGCGTAGTGTTCAAGGCGTACGGATTCTTGGTGGTGTAGAGGTCTCCCTTGTGGCAAACCGGGCATTTTCCTTTTAAAATACTGAACAGTTTGGTACCCTTCATCTGATTTTTTTGCTGAAGCAAAATTAAGCATCTTTGCACAAACCGATTGTTACAATTGTTACAAAATGATCAACGTCCATAATTTATCGGTGTCCTTCCAGGGTGACTACCTCTTCGAAGGCATTACATTCCAGCTTACCCCGGGAGACAGGATTGGCCTGGTGGGTAAGAACGGTGCCGGGAAATCTACCCTGTTGCGAATCCTGGCAGGTGAACAGGAATACGACGAAGGACAAATAGCTACAGACAAAAAAGTGACAGTTGGTTTCCTGAAGCAGGATATAGATTTTGTAAAAGGGCGTACAGTGCTGGAAGAAGCATATGAGGCATTCACCGAACTCAGGGGCCTGGAGAAAAAGCTAGAGGCGATCACTCGTGAAATGGCAGAGCGTACCGACTATGAAAGTGAAAGCTACCACCAGTTGATGGTGGATATGAACGAACTTCAGCACCAGTACGAGATACATGGAGGATACAATTACCAGGGTGATACGGAACGCATCCTGAAGGGACTTGGATTTGTTCGCAAGGATTTTGAAATGCCAACCGATACTTTTTCCGGTGGCTGGCGAATGCGGATCGAACTGGCCAAATTACTATTGCAGAACAATGATGTCCTGCTATTGGATGAACCTACTAACCACCTGGATATTGAATCCATTCTGTGGCTGGAGGATTTCCTGAAGACATATCCGGGAGTTGTCATGCTGGTTTCGCACGACAGGATGTTCCTCGACAATATTACCAATCGTACGATCGAGATCTCATTGGGCAGGATATACGATTACAATAAACCTTATTCCAAATATCTCGAATTACGGTCCGAACTACGCGAACAGCAGCTGGCTACACAGAAGAATCAACAAAAACAGATCGAGCATACCGAAAAGCTCATCGATAAATTTCGTGCCAAGGCCAGTAAGGCCAGTATGGCGCAGTCGCTCATCAAGAAGCTCGATAAAATGGAGCGTATAGAAGTGGATGAGGACGACAATGCGGTTATGAGCGTTCGATTCCCGGTTTCGGTCACGCCCGGGAAAGTCGTTATTGAAGCAGAGGATATCTCGAAGAACTATGGAGACAATCATGTGCTGTCCGCTATAGACCTGTTCGTGGAACGCGACAGTAAGATTGCTTTTGTGGGTCAGAACGGGCAGGGAAAATCTACCCTTGCCAAGATACTGGTGGGTGAGCTGGACTGTAAGGGGGCTGTTAAAATTGGCCATAATGTTCAACTGGGATATTTTGCGCAAAACCAGGCGGAATACCTGGATGGTTCAAAAACGGTTGAAGACACCATGCTGGACGCTGCGGATGAGAAAACCAGGCCAAGAGTGAGGGACATCCTGGGGGCATTCCTATTCAGGGGTGATGATGTTCACAAGTACGTTCGGGTATTATCGGGAGGTGAGCGCAATCGTTTGGCACTGGCAAAACTATTGCTTCAGCCGTTCAATGTGCTGGTAATGGATGAACCT
>JAUIIU010000100.1 GCA_030431695.1 Bacteroidia bacterium
CGCTGATCGTGAAATGATAAAGGCCTTCCTTTTGTTTGCAGTCGATATTGATGACAATTGTTTCTTTATCGTTGTATTTCAGGCTATTGGCGATAAGATTCAGCAGGATTTGCTCCAGGGCCGAGCGATTACAACTCAGTTCGTAATCGGTTTCCGGGAAGTTGATCTCGCACTGGTGATCGATATTGAGTAATTCAATAATATCCTCCAGGAGGTGATTCAGGTTGAATTCCTCCTCGTTTGCCTCGGCGATTCGGTCGCTCTCGTAATGTGTTAGCATGCCCGAAATATATTCGCTGAGCGAAAAGGAGGAGTCCTTGAGGTAGTTGAGGTATTTCAGCGCCTCTTGGTCTAGTCCTGAAGAATAGCGAGTACGGAGGATATCTGAGGTCACGATCATGTTTGCGAGTGGCATTTTCATGTCGTGGGATACCCTTCCGGCGAATTCCCTCAGGTCGTTGTTCTTTTCTTCAAGTTCCTTTTTTACGGCATGAAGTTCTTTATTATTCTTTTTGAGCTCGAGTAATTTAACAACCTGCTTTGCCAGGACTTTTAAGGCATTGATCTGTTTTTCTGAAATGGAATTAGGTTTGTGGTCGATCACGCAAAGGGTTCCCAGTGCATGGCCCTCAGTATCCAGTAGGCAGACTCCTGCATAGAAACGGATAGGATCCTTACTTAGTTGGGTATAAGGATGGTCGTGGTAATCCGGGTGATTCATGATATCTTCAAGGATCAGTATTCCATCTTCCTTTCCAACGGCATGACCGCAGAACGAAAGATCCCGGGAACTCGATTGTATTTCCATTCCATAGCATGATTTGAACCACACTTCCTCGGCATCCACCAGGGAGATGAGGGAAATAGGCATATCGGTGATATGTGCGGCCAACTCGGTGATCTGGTCGTACGCGTCTTCCCGCTCTGTACGAAGGATGTCAAAACTACGTAAGGATTCCAGGCGTTGCTGTTCGTTGGATGGGATACTAGGTGAGATCAATTAATTTTAATTTAACTTCCTGGGTGGCTGTTCTACTGGCTTGTCAGGGTAAATATAACTTTAAAAAAGAAATTTATCCGAGGCATGAAAATAAAAAAAGCCGCAGCAGCGGCTTTCTAATTGAGTTTGAGAATTTAGTAGCAGTATTCGAACATCATAGCCCAGCTATTCCCCCCAATAGGGTCACCGTTGCCCCATGCGGTCTCGGTCTGACCAGTTACTGTATTGGTAACGACGGCATGAGCAGCTATATAGACGCATTCACCCTCAGTTATCCCGGGCCCCACATATTCTACATTGGTTACTCCGGTTGAGAAGGTGTCCTTATAAGGAAAATGACCTACCTTTGGATTTCCACTACCTGTGGTAGGTAACTGACTCAAAGGGCCTATATACAAGTGAGTCTCATCGATCACCCAATCTCCGTCTGTAGAGTAAGATACTACAACATTGTCGTCAACTACATCAACACCTACGATGCCGGAAATAATATGCTGTCCTGCCATCAGATCCGTTTGATAGGATGTAGCAGTTGGATCACCGGTGGTTCCTCCGTCAATTACAATGATCCTATCGGCAGAATCATCATAGATATTGATCTCATCATTGTCCGGACTACATGAAAATAAAATGCCTGTAACTAAAGCCAGTAAAGTAATGTTAAGTTTCATAGTATTATAATTTGGGGTTAGACAAGGCAAAATACAATTTATCTTAACAAACAAGACAAAAACCTTAAAAAATCGATGAAATGCACTAGTAGGACACCAATATCTTAAATAAATGTTAAAATTTTTCAAAAACACTCAGGCCAAATAGTGCGAAATCGTACTTCACGGGATCGAGTGGATCGAGTCCGCGCAGGGATGTGTCAAGTTCCAGCAGTGCTTTGGCATCATTAGCCTTGCGTTTAAGCAATTTCAGTTTTCGGGCCACTTTGCCGGAATGTACATCCAGCGGACAAGATAACTGCGAAGGGGAGAGGCTTTTCCACAGTCCGAAGTCCACCCCGGTATTACTATCGCGAACCATCCATCGCAGGAACATATTTATCCTTTTGGCAGCCGAATTCTTCATCGGGTCGCTAAGATGCTTTTCCGTCCTGGCCTGGTGCGGCAACTCGAAGAAATGTTCCCTGAATTCATGTATTGCAGGTTGCAAACTGTCGCTGTGAGCGTATTTGCTGAATACAGCTTCCAGGCCGCCGTGTTCATTGTAAATATGTTGTAAGGCCTCAAAAAAATAACAAAGATCGACCGCATTGAATGTGCGATGGACAAATCCGGAAAAGCGATCCTCCATTCCGGGTTTATAGGCCGTTATAAAGTCGAACGGACTATCATCCATCAGTTCCATAAGCCGACTGGCATTATTGATAATGCTCTTCCTGTTGCCCCAGGCGATAGTGGCCGTAAGGAAACCGGAGATCTCTATATCTTCTTTTTTGCTGAATCTGTGCGGAATCTGTATAGGATCCGTCTCAATGAATGAGGCCTGGTTGTACAAGGCTGCTTTTTCGTCCAGGAATTCTTTCAGTTCCGAACGTTTCATCTAGTTGATGATTTTCCCGTCCTGCATCACCAGTTTACGATCGGCCATGGCGGCAAGTTCCTGGTTGTGGGTAACGATCACGAAGGTTTGCCCGAATTCGTCCCGCAATTTAAAGAAGAGATTGTGAAGGTTTTCTGCGCTTTCCGTGTCCAGATTACCACTGGGTTCGTCGGCCAGGATGATCTTCGGGTTATTGATCAGGGCCCTTGCAACGGCGACACGCTGTTGTTCCCCGCCCGACAACTCATTGGGTTTGTGATGCGCCCGTTCGCTTAATCCCAGGAATTCCAACAATTCTTCGGCTCGCTTCATAGCTTCCGCTCTTGGAGTCTTCTTGATGAATGCAGGTATACAGACATTCTCCAACGCTGTGAACTCTGGCAAAAGTTGATGAAACTGAAAGATGAACCCAAGCGAAGCATTCCTGAACCGGGCCAGTTCTTTGCGGGATAATGATGCTATCTCCGTGTCGTCAATTCGGATGGATCCCTCACTGGCTTTATCGAGGGTTCCAAGGATCTGCAGAAGGGTGGTCTTCCCGGCACCTGATGCGCCTACAACAGAGACGATCTCTCCCTGCCGGATCTTAAGGTCAACACCTTTAAGAACGTGTAAGTCGTCAAAGTATTTGTGGATGTTTCTGGCTTCAATCATGTGCTGGGTTTCCTAAATCGAAGTGAAAATACTGTTTTCCTCCGACTCGTGCAATTTGCGTTTTCAGGAGTCTTTTTTAAAGATGCCTTTTACATTATTGTAATCTATAAAGTAGGTTATTCGCAACGATATGCTGTTCTGCTGGGGTTGTGCGAATAGGTTATCGAGACTTTCACCATAATTCAGGGTTGCGAGTTCATCGAGGTTGAAGATCTGGTTCCGATAAAGCAGGGTTGCTTCACTTCCGGGAGCAAATCGCCAGCGGAATCCAAGATCCAGGTTCCAGATGTTGAAGTTTCGGTTAGGGTTGTTTTCTGAAGTGTCGTAGTCGAATTCCGAACGACTTCCATTCTCATTCAGAATATAAAAAACATTGTCACTGTAATCTGCCGTGCTCCAGAAATTCCTGAATCTCAGGTCTATTGCTTTGAAAGGGTCAAAATTATAGCTTGCGGTGATCACATTTTCTATGTTGATGATATCGCGCTGTCCCATGAACACATCAACTTCATTATCATCGATATACCCGAACTGGTCTTCCCTGAAAGAAAGATCTGTGGCGAGAACCACCAGGAATTTGTCCGAAAACCTGTATCGAGGTGAAACATCAAAGAACCAGGCCACCTGCGGATCATCGAACCAGGTTCGCTGTCCGATTCCCAGGTCGTATGCGAACTTCTTACGATAATCTGAAGAGCACCAGATCCTTCCTCCAAGGTTGGCGCTGAAGGTCACAAATCTTCCGTCAACCCGGGGTTCGAAATAATCCTGATTTTTACTGTTCAGACCAAGGAAGCCCCCAAAAGCAAACCGTTCCTTAGTGAGGAAGAACCAGTTGAGGTCGAAGTTATTCCCTGTTTGAACTGAGGGTTGATATAGCCTTCTATGCCTGGCTGTAAATTCGATCCTGTATTGATTAAAGGTATTGGTAGGTTCGAAGATCTGGTAAGATACTCCCGCCACGAAATTGTTGTAGTTATTCTGAAAATTGAGCCCAAGGTCGTTAATGTCCAGTTCCTTGTCGGCAAAATCATGCCCAACCCTGTACCTGAATTTTCCCTTAATCCTGAAGATGTCCAATTCGGTTCGGATTCCTGTGGAAACACCATCCGTGGCATGTACATTACTCATGATCCCTCTTCCGGACCACCTGAAATTATTTCCCTTATCGGCCATATCGAATACCAGTCCGGTCACGTTAGAATCGCGAAAACTCCCTTCCCGGCTCACATTGGTATTGATCAGTGAGATCGATGAATTATCGTTAAACTGCTGGTCGAGGACCAGGATATTGTAGTTCGCCAGTGGTTCCACCAGCAGCCGCCTGCTATCCCCGGTAATGGTATCGGTAACATTGGCATAGGTACGCTCGGTTATAGCGTTGAGCACCCCGATACCGAGCTTTTTTTGTGTTCTGCCGGAAACTTTCAGGGCATTGAGCAAGTTCACCTTCTGCGGGTAATCGTCGTAGTCCTCATTCTCACCCAGATCCTCAAGTGGGCCGGAAGGCCCATTCCCGATCCTTCGGGAGAAAAAGACACGACCTTTATTGAACAATTCCACGCCTTCCGTAAAGAATTGACGGTTTTCATTGAAAGTTTGTTCGAATGGTCCAAGATTCAGTCTCACCTCATCGAAGGCAACTTGTCCGAAATCCGGGATAAGGGTAGCGTCCAGTGTGAAACTGTCGCTGAGCCCATATTTTATATCCATCCCCGCACTGAAATCGGTATCCGTTTCTCCATCAAAATTGCTAACTCGGCCTTGTGCGAAAGGGAAGAGGGTGAGGCGAACAGGCGGATCTATATCCCGTACGCCGGTAACATTACCACTGTATTGCGATTCGGCCCCGGTGGTAATATCGATTTGGTTCCAGGTATGTGTTTCATTGATACGGTTGATCCTTCGGTAGAAATTCACCCCCCAGTCTTGTTCCGATTGCTCCGGGAATCTCAGCGCATTATATGGTATCCTGAATTCGGCATACCAACCTTTGTCGTCCATGGTGGTACGGCATTCAAATACCACGTTGTACCCGAAGTCGAAGCGATTCCTCTCGGCCCTTGCGTCGCCTATGGCCCCGGC
>JAUIIU010000034.1 GCA_030431695.1 Bacteroidia bacterium
CGATGGAAAGGTGGTCGTAAATAGTTCCAAAAGCTGTAATTGCCGTAGGTTTTTCGGCTGCGATGAGCTCTACGAGATCGCCATAGACCTTTTCCATGGGAAACCCATATTGATCTGCATATCGCTTTGCTAGTTCGCGATTGGGCTCGGCTATGCCAACAATTTTAATTTCTCCTCTTGATTCACTATTGAATATCCAGTGGACATGTGTATGTGTAAGTCCCGCAATTCCAACGCGGAGCGGTTCTTGTTGTGCCGAAATAAATGATGGAAGACAGAGGAGTAATTTGAGGACCAGGTTTCTGAAGTTCATGTGATACAGATTATGGTATGAAGATACGAAAAGGTGAAGTGTTGAAGGCAATAAGGCTTAAGAGTGCTTAAGGCAGGCCTCGTACTGTCCTCAAGATACGTTTTGAAATTTAGGCAATGTAAAATATGTCATTCTATTCATATATAACTCTTTAGGGGCTAAACAGGTGAGTATAAAGAGTGAATGTCATTTGGTTGTTTTTCGTAATTTAGTGTTTGAAAAGTATAAAAATACTTATATTTGCCCCCTCAAAACGGCCTCGTGGCGCAATCCGCCGCAGGCGGACAGGCTGAATACGAGCCCGCCGGAGGCGGGGCGCATCTGATAAAACATATGAAATACTATGTTTACGTTCTAAAAAGCACTGTGATTGATAAACACTATGTTGGATTTTCAACAAACGTAGCCCGGCGATTACGCCAGCATAATGCCGGGAAGAATCGATCAACAAAACCTTACCGACCTTATGAAATTCTTTTCTTTGAAGAATTTGATACTAAGGAAAAAGCTCTCAGTAGAGAAAAATTTCTGAAATCAGGTCAGGGTAGGGAACATATAAAAACGGCCTCGTGGCGCAACTGAATAGCGCATCTGATTACGGCTCAGAAGGTTGCAGGTTTGAATCCTGCCGAGGTCACTTAAGAATGAAAAGCACACCTAAGAGGTGTGCTTTTTTATTTCCGCGAGGAACGAAGCTTGCTTCGTTTCCGAAGTGGGAATAAAAAAGAGATCAAACCGCAGGTTTGTTGCTTTTCACTCAGACTACGGAGCTTAGTTAGGATCACCGCAGGTAATCCTGAGTTGTTGTTGGTTTCCGAAGTGGGAATAAAAAAGAGATCAAACCTCAGGTTTGTTGCTTTTCACTCAGACTACGGAGCTTAGTTAGGATCACCGCAGGTAATCCTGCGATGTTGTTGGTTTCCGAAGTGGGAATAAAAGGAGCCCAAACCTTAGAAGGAAGGCTTGTGCTGGTTATCTTTCCTGTTCCAGCGCTTGTATCCTCCTGCTCAGATCGTTTATCTTTTGGATTTCGACTGCCTGGTTGTCAATCTTGTCGTTGAGTTCATTTAGCTGTTGCTGCTGCTCTTGTATCGTCTTTATGGCTAGGACAGCGAAAATATCGTAGTTGATGCTCAGGAAACCCTCTTCGTTTTCGGTAACTGCCTCCGGGAAGATCTGTTGAACTTCCTGGGCCATGAATCCCAGGTTCTTGTCCCTAGTAACGTCCTGGTCTTTGTAATGGTAAGAGTACATTTTAAGTGCCATAACCTTTTCGGCTACATCTGATAATTCCCCGATGTTCTTTTTTAAGCGCCGATCTGAAGTTACCATATAGTTCCCTGTTCCGGCTTCCACATATGCCCTTCGCACACCATTTTCGGCAAAGGAAAGGTGAGAACCCGAGTGGTATATTTTCCAATCATCTGTATTACTGGGATGCTCAAATCCAAGTCCGCCGGCGCTGGCTTGTGTGGTATTGGATTGTTTTATGGTTAAATCGTGTGAAGGTGCGGCGGTCATGATCCCGATGCGGTTGAGGTCCCCGCGGGTTATAAATTGATAAGGTTCCGTATCGCTTTCAATGGTAAAATTAATGGCCAGTCCCTGCTCGTTGAAAACTGTATTTCCTGTTGTGGAAATATAGTGTTGTGAAGCTCCGTTGCTATACAAATAGAAATTGGCGTCATCACCCAGATCTGTGAGGCTGGCCAGCAGGGTTCCGGAAGTATTTTCATCAAACCAATAAGTATCTCCGCCAAAGTACGCATTACCGTTGTCCCTTACCTCGAAATGATTTAGTCCCAAGTCCTGTATCACAAAGTCGCCGGTACCATTTAAGTTATGCATTAAGGAAAAATTGTTGTGAGAAATGGTTGTATTCTGAACTAGTCCGCCACCAAGGCTAACATTATTTGCCGCTGCACTGATCCCGTTATTCGCGGTCACTGAAGTATTCAAAGTTGCCCAACTCACATTACCCGAACCATCGGTTTGCATAACTTGTCCGTTAGTTCCACGTGATGGGGGAAGGGTATAGATATTTGAATGATCGGAACCAATAGCAACGTCACCCAAAAAGTATCCTGCATATGAATAGTTGCCTGGTTTTGTAACGATTGAATAAACCCCGTAGTGTGCCCCTCCTGCGGAATCGGGAATATATATCGTATGTCCAAATTTATTTCCACTTCCTGCACCATCGAGATATGAATAAATTCCGTGGTGATTACCGTTGCCGGAATTGTTTATAAATGCAGTATATCCATTTTGATTTCCGGAGGAGCTCCCAGTCAATGCTGCAAAGTTACCTGTCTGACTTCCTGTGCCGGCACCGTCCATGACGGCATAGTTTGCATATCTGACACCACTTCCCGTGTTTATGATTCGATTATACGTACCATAATAATCTCCATTTCCTGACCCGGCCATATAATTGTAATTGCCATATAGCTCGCTGGAACCCCCGCCTGTCATCGAATTGTACAAGCCGTAATGTTCTCCGAATCCGCTATTTGTTATTTCATTGTATATCCCATATTGATCGCCATGCCCATTACCTCCAAGACGGTTACGCGTACCATAATGTATTCCATTACCGGTATTCGTAATTGCTGTATTCATACCATAGATTGTACCATCACCTGTTCCTGCCATATCGTTATATACGCCAAATCTATTAGAATTACTGGCCCCACTAAATGTAGAATACAACCCATAATTTTCACCGTAAGCCGCCATTTCATTGTAGACCCCGTATTTAGTTCCGGAACCATACCCCAAAAAATCATTGTAGGTTCCGAAGTGATTCCCATCACCACTATTTGAGATCAGGGAATAGGTACCGTAATGATCACCGTCTGCCGTATTCGTGATTTCATTCTGAACACCATATTGCGGACCTGTCCCTCCATTCTGCAATTGATTGCGTGTGCCAATATGGGTCCCGTCACCTCCGTTATTTACAATGTTATGGGTCCCAGCGTGTAATCCATCATTAGCATTGGATATGATATTATAATTTCCGGTATGCGGTCCCGTACTACTGCCTCCCATTTGTTGCTGAGATCCTATTCTAAGCCCCGACCCGGACCCAACAACCCTGTTATAGGTGCCACGAGCAGTATTGTTTGTGTTTGTGTCCAAATGATTCTGGATCCCGAAATGACTTCCCGTTCCTCCCAGGTTATGATCTATTTCATTATATATCCCACTAAGATTACCTGTTCCTGTCCCGGAGAGTGTAGAGTAGATGCCGTAAAAATCTGTGCTATTACTCGAAGTGGTATTCAACGAAATTCCACGTTCCGAATTGCTCTCAACATCGAGTGGATAGTTTGCCGTATTCTTCCCCACGGCAACATCTCCCATGTGAAAAATGTCATCTGTAATGGCAGAAGGAGCTGTTGTGGTTCCGGATTCATACCAATCAACATCATCACTACTAAACGAAACCCAGGATGTGGTACCGTTATCCCAATAATAAAATCCCTTGGAAGGAGTTCCGTTCCCGGTTAGAAATACCAGCATTCCATCCTGGGATACACCTGGATCGGATGCAGGGAATTCATCTACTCTCGGGATGAGAATTCCATCTTCGACGGTTGGTGTTGACATGTTTGTCGCTGTGATGTCCAGAGTGGCATTGGGGCTGGTGTTGTTGATGCCCACTTGTCCGCAGACTAAGGATGTGGTTAGGAAACAGAGAACTGTGAATAATAAAGCGGACGTATTTTTTAAAGTGATCATAAGGTTACTTTTTATGAAATAAAATCTTTTAGCCTTGTTTACTATTTAGTTAAGTCAGCAGGATTCATTTTGTGAATGAGTTCCGTCATTCCCTATTCAAGTGCTTTTCCAACGTGGCAAGTCGTTCCTCCATGGATTCGATTTGTTTTTGTTGTTCCTGAATCGCTTTTATTGCTAGTACTCCAAAGACATCGTAGTTGATTCCCAGGTAACCGTCCTCATTTTCCTCTACTGCTTCAGGGAATAATTGCTGAACGTCCTGCGCCATTAGCCCAATCACCTTTTTTTGTGACGCTCCCTGGTCTTTATAATGATAAGAGGCAGGTTCTAATTCTTTAACTTTTGTCAGTACGGTTCCCAAAGGTTGAATATTCTTTTTAAGTCGGCGATCTGAAGTGACCACATAGGTCCCGGTACCTGCCGTAATGTAACCACGTCTCACCCCATTCTCGGCAAATGAAAGATGTGAGCCGGAGTGATACACCTTCCAATTGTCGGTGGAAGCTGCACTTTCAAGCCCTAAGCCACCCGCCGAAGCTTGTGTTGTGTTAGACTGCTTAATCGTGAGGTCATGGGTTGGTATGGTAGTCATGATTCCTATACGATCAAGATTACCACGGACATAGAAGAGATACGGCTCCGTATCACTTTCAATGGCAAAATTGGTAGCCAGTCCCTGGTCGTTAAAGGTTACATTTCCCGACCCTGGTATATAATGCTGGATGTTCCCGTCGTTGTATAATGTAAAGACTCCATCATCACCCAGGTCTGTCAGACTAGCAAGCAGCGTCCCTGCCGTGCTTTCATCAAACCAGTAAGTATCACCACCTAAATAGGTGTTTCCGTTATCCCTTACTTCAAAATGGTTGAGACCAAGATCTTGAATGATAAAGTCACCTGAACTATTGAGGTTGTGAGTTAAAGAGTAGGTGTTGTATGTGATCGTCGTGTTTTGATTCAGTACACCACCGAGGCTTATATTATTTCCTGAAGCACTAAGGCCGTTATTGGCCGTTACTGCTGTATTTAAGGTGGCCCAACTCACATTTCCTGTTCCATCGGTTTGCATTACCTGGCCATTTGTTCCCCTGGAGGCAGGCAGGATGTAGTTATTTGTACCTGTTGTCCCAACAGAAAGGCGCCCCAGGAAATAACCTGCAAAACTACCGGCTTTGGTCACATCCGAGTACACCCCATAGTGTTGTCCGCCAACTCCGGATAGGATGGAGATATAGCTCCCTATTTTAGCGCCTGTACCGGCACCTGATATCGTAGTATAATTGCCATAAATTGAACCCCCACCCGAAGAAGTCATATTGTTGAAGACACCAAACCGATTTGCACTTCCGGAGTCTTCGAAACGGTTATACAAACCATAAGTGATTCCACCGGTTCCCTGGAACCTGTGATAGGTGCCGTATTGGGTACTGGAACTATTGCCGGAAAAATTCTGATAACTTCCATAGAGGTCTCCTCCACCGGTATTCGACATAGTTGTAAAGAATCCGTATTGGTTTCCACCGCCAGTTCCTGCGATTAAGGAATAACTCCCGTAGTGTGAGCCGCTACCACTATTGTCGATCCAGTTATAGGTTCCGAATTGACTACTGTCCGAGCTTGAAAAGATCTGATTATTTGTTCCTGTTCGACCCCCGGATCCTGCTCCATTCAACCTGTTCGTTGTCCCTGCGTGATTGCCCCCTCCCGCATTATCAATATTATTGTAGGTTCCCGTTTGATCACCATTTCCAGAATTGATGATATTGTTCCTTACGCCGAACTGATCCCCTGTGCCGCTACCTGTCAGGAAGTTCTGATTTCCATAATGTATTCCGGATCCCGAACCATTGAGGTAGTTATATGTTCCGAAGTGATTTCCGATACCGGTTCCTCCAAGGTTATTGTGAACTCCGTAATGCATAGCATTTCCATTATTTGAAATATCATTGTAAACACCGCGTTGGGTTCCCGTACCACTTGCTCCCAGGCTGTTTCGCACCCCGTAAACGTTTGCTGAACCCGAATTGTTTATGGTGTTCAAAGTACCATTTTGATCTCCCGAGCCTCCATTTTGCAAGACATTCTCCGTTCCGGTTCTAAGACCTGTACCATCTCCCGATAAATAGTTATACGCACCTGTCTGAACATTGTTACCATCCACTGATAGCCAACTCAGATGACCTGTTTGGGTGCCTGTGCCTGTACCGGAAATTAAGGTCCGAATACCATTAATATAACTTGAGCTGTTGGCTGTCATCCTATTGAGGACGCCATAATGCGTACCAGAGCCACTTCCGAGGACTCGGTTCTCAACTCCAATATGCTCTCCATTCCCTGAATTTGTTATACCATTAATCTGCCCGACGATATCACCATCCCCTGAGCCTGATACCACATTGTATATTCCTCTTCCTTGTCCCATATTAGCACCGTTATACTGAATTTCACTGTGTAGGTTGTATTTGCTTCCGGTATTCGTATCGGTTGCGCCGTACAGATTGACCAGCCTGTTGAAGTTTGAGGTTTCAGCTTCTACATCAAACTGAAAAGACGGACTGTTCTTTCCGATAGCCACCTGGCCCAGAGTAAAAACATCATCGTTTATCGTTCCCGGGGGAGTAGTAGTGGCTGCCTGGAACCAATCTGCATCCCCACCGCTGAATGAAACCCAGGATGTGGTACCGTTATCCCAATAATAGAATCCCTTGGCAGGAACCCCGTTACCTGTTACAAAGACCAGCATTCCATCCTGGGCTGCACCTGGGTCGGATGCAGGGAATTCGTCCACCCTCGGAATTAGAATTCCATCTTCGACGGTTGGTGTTGCTGGATTCTGCGCTGTTATATCCAGGGAGGCATTGGGAGATGTGGTTCCTATACCTACCTGGCCTAACAGTGCGATTGGGACAAAAAAAGTAGCGAAATAAAGGAGAGTCCTTTTCATGATTTTGACTTTTTAACTTCAACAGTTTTTAGAACTTTCTCCCGATCGGTGAAATGAAAACAATAGGACCCGGTTGCTAGTTTATCCAGACTCAGGTATATGGTGTGATACGAGCTCTGAACTTCGGTCTTGTATAGTTTTTTATCCATATAGGGCAAGAAAGCAGGATAAAACTAATAAGGATGAAAACCGGAGGATACGCGGAATGTAACAAAGAATCGAATAAATGTAACGATTCCTGTTAAGCTTTGCTATTACTGTATTCCTGGGGTGTTACCCCGTGAATTTCTTTGAAGCACTTGATGTAGTATGAAGGAGTGTTGAACCCAACAGAATAGGCAATTTCCGAAATGGTAAGCTCGTTCGATTCTAAGTGTTGGATTGATGCTTTAACTCTCTCCGACCTCAGAAAAGCTGTTGTACTAAGCCCAAACAATGCCTTCAGTTTTCTGTGCAATTGCATCCGGCTCATAGATAATTTACCAGCGAAAGAGGCTGCATTAAATTCGGGATCACTCAAATGCGCTTTGAGGACTTCGGTCAATTGCCCGATGAAAATCGCTTCGCTGGATTCAACTAATGTATCAACGGGTTCCAGGTAAAGTGTTCTCGAATACTTATCCCGCAGCTTATCCCTGCTGTCCAACAAATTGACGACCTGTTGTTTCAGGATCTCCGGATTAAAGGGTTTGCGTACATATGAATCGGCGCCCACCTGAAGCCCCTCCAATTCATTCTCTTCAGAGACCTTTGCCGTTAACAGGATTATGGGAATATGACTGGTCACACTTGATCCTTTTACGGTCTTACAAAGGGTTACCCCATCTGTATCAGGCATCATGACATCACTTACGATAATATCAGGAACCTTTTCCGTAGCCATTCTGATTCCGTCGGAACCATCAACCGCCTGTATCACTTCATATGAACTGTTAAAGATCCCCGCAGTGAAATTGCGGATCTCGGAATTATCCTCTACGATCAGTATCAAAGGTTTATCATTTTCGGCAGGGGATTCATCCGGAACTGCTTCGGAACTTCCGAAGAGACTTTGTTCTAATGAAACTATCGGTAATTGAAGATCAAAAGTAATTTCGTCATTATTATCCAGGGAGACCGAAATTTGCCCGTCTAAGCTTTTAACCAGTTCGTGAACCAAGGAAAGTCCGATACCCATCCCGGAAGCGGAAGTGTCAAACCTCGCATGTCTGTCGAATATCTTTTCCAACCTCAAGCCATCACTTGTATTTGACACCGAATTGCGAATCGAAAATCTGAAATCTGAATCGACGGTTTCAGAATTAATGATCACCTTTCCGCCTTCGGGGCTGTATTTTACAGCATTTTCAAGGAGATTCGAGATGATTTTCTCGAAACTTTCCCGGGAAAATTTAACGATTTCAACTCCCGAAATCGAATGGTGAAGCTCGATGGATCGTTCCGAAGCCTTGAACCGGAACATCGAAATCAATTCGTCCACCAATAGCGCAAGATTCCCTTTTACAACTTCCTTGTTAAAAGTCTGGGATTGTACTTTTGAAAGATCCATCATTTGGTCCAGCATTGAAAGCATCCGGTTTGTGTTGTGCCGGATCAGTTCCAGGTCCCTGCGCCCGGCTTCGGGTAGTTCTCCGTTGTTCAATTGTTTCTCGACCGGCCCTTTGATCAGGGTGAGAGGCGTTCGGATCTCGTGGGCTATGTCCGTATAAAGATTGGTACGTAATTCATTCACCTGTTGAAGCTGCTGATTGACTTTGTTTTTATTCCGATAGAGAACAAATAAAGCGACAACTATTATAAGTAGCAAAGCTGCAATGATCAGGAACATTCTTCTCTGGTTCGCTTTTTGAATATTTGCCTGCTCATTTTCCGAAGCCAGCAACTCTATTTCTTTTTGCTGAAGCTCATTCTGATAATTAGCTTCAAGTTCTTCGAGGTTAGTCCTTATAGTTACCTTGTCCAGGGAATCACGAATTGCTATCAATCGGTCATATGTCTCAGCAACCTGTTGTGTGTTCCCATATTGTTTCAGAATTGGAAGTTTTTGTTCAAGTATTCGAAGTATGAATTCGTTTTCTTCAACTCCCGAGGTCATTTCGATAGCTTGATCAAAATTCGAGAGAGCTTCACGTAAATTTCCTGCCAGTACATTCGCCCTGCCCAACATATAATATCCTCGTCGCTCATAGTAGGGATTGTCAACATCTCGTACGCGGTTTGAATACGATCTGAAATCCTGTTCTGCCAATTGCATATTTCCCTGCAGATAATAGGATTCACCTCGCTTTTCATAGGCTTGTGCCAGCATCCCGTCGTCTCCTGTCATATTTATGAAATAATCTATGGCTTCCGTTAACTTCGGTATTGCCTCATCGTATTTTCCTTCGGAAACAAGAATCCCGCCCTGGCGTACATTTATTGAATGTATTCCCCAGGGATAACTTTTGATCTTATAGATATCAGAGGCTTTTTTGTAGTATTCTGATGCTTTAACAGGGTTCTCCTGGTTCTCGAATATGATCCCGGAATACTCGTAAGCCGTAGCTCGCACCAGGCTGGTTTTGCCCAACTCATAGGTTGATGAAATTGAAATTACGTTGAAGTATCGCTGTAATGCTTCTTCGAATTCATTCTGAAAATAATATGTATTTGCAATGGCCAAATTACCAAGGGCCATACTACTTTTATCCCCAGCCATTTCAGCATGGTCCACACCTTTTTGAATATAGTGATATACCGAATCGAACTCTTCCTTCTGCGTGAACATATATCCCAGGCGAATGTTGTGATTGGCAAGTCCAGGGAAATATTTTCTTTCTTCGAGTTCCTTGATCGCCGCCTTCCTCGCCTCCATAGCAGCTTCTAGGTTCTCATTCCGGATGATCCAGTTTGCGATACTGGACAATGACCTGGAGATACCCTTGGAGTAGTCGGATTTTCTTGAAAGATCCAAAGCAACATCGTAGTAATATCGCATGGAGTCCTGTTCCTCCATCATGTTGCCAAGATCAATATATTCCAATGCTTTCAACGTGTCCTCTTCGAGCGATCGAATATAATTGCGCAGACTATCCTTTTTCGAAAGTTTCTGGGCATTCATGGAACACGCACAAAAGCAAGCTAAAAATACCCAAAAGACAAATTTCATTGACAGCGATGGTTTCTCAAATTTAAAAATTAATTGTAACAATCATCAGATGTGCTGAAAGAGAAGTCAAATTACCCGACAGCAACTATTCTTGAAATTATTTCTTCCTTATGAAAACCATTCGAATTTAGCGTACTTTTACTTTTTCATATTTTTAAGCATGATCAACCTCGAAGCCTATATCCGGGATATTCCCGATTTTCCCAAACCTGGTGTCGCCTTTAAGGACATCACGCCTCTTCTGAAAGACCCGGAGGCCATGGCCTTTAGTGTACAGGGATTGATCGCACTCACAGAGATGCAACCTATAGATAAGGTGGTGGGGATTGAATCACGTGGGTTCTTCTTCGCACCATTGATCGCGAGCGAATTAAATGCCGGATTCGTTCCGCTTCGAAAAGCTGGCAAATTACCCTTCGATACTTTAAAAGAACCTTACCTGCTGGAATACGGTATGGATGCCCTGGAGATCCACGAGGATGCGATAGAGCCAGGCGACAAGGTGATCCTGCACGATGATGTGCTGGCTACCGGGGGTACGGCACAGGCGGCCTGTAAGCTTATTGAAAAATTGGGAGGGGAGATCGTTCAGTGTAATTTCCTTATTGACCTTTCGTTCCTGAAGGGTAGTGATAAACTTCGGAAATACGATATACGTTCACTGATGACGTACTAGTCCAGGGAATTCTTTGTTACCCATAAACGATAACCAAACAACGCGAGTTGCCATTTTTTCGCCCTGGCAAGATCGAGGTTTCGTTTGGTGAAACTCGGCAGGATTGCTTTGTTGATCTTTGCCAGTACCCTGAAAAGGTCCTTTTTCATGGCGCTAAAGTACAAAAAGAGGCTGTCTTCGGAATAATTCCTGTTATTGCGAACCTGACTCACATTCCGGTCATATCATCCAGTCGCAGGAATCTGAATTAAATTCAGAATAACAATTCATACTCATTGAAAACAGCCTTCAAAAACACTTCAACACTTGGAAGAACTATTGAAGCTCAATGAGCATCTGGTTTATGGGCTCACCGTCATCAGACTTGGAGACGATGGTCCGCTTACTTCCTTTATTATCATCGACGGTGATCTTTATCCCCGTGATCTCACCATTGGAATTTCGTTTCACCTTACTGTATTTGAAATCTATTCCTTTGGCTTTGAATTTCTTTTTTAGCTCGGCCAGGTCATCGTTGGACGTATTCTTGTCGATAACCACCGAATGCTCCCCACCATTTACCCAGTGCGCTAATTCATTATTGTCTTTGTCCAGTACGTATACATGGGAACTTCCCTTGCCACTTTCGGCACTGGCAATTTTATAACGCTTAACCACGTTCCCCTCATCGTCGTCGATAATAACGTGGTCACCTCCTTCACCCCTGATAATAACCTCTTTTCTGCGATCCTTCATCTTTTCGCGCATTTCCTTACGCTTTTTGATCATTTCTTCACGAATAGCCTCGCGCTCTACAATGATCTCCTCCCGCATTTGTTCGCGCTTTTCCCTAAGTCTTTCGACATCTTCATTTCGCTCCCTGGAGCGTTCCTTCATCCGGGCTGCTCGATCTGCCATCCTTTCTGCTCGGCGAGCTTCTACTTCTTCTGAATAAAAACCGCTCCGACCATCTTCATTCACATAAAATACAAAATCTGCGATGCCTTCTTCATCGTGAATGGAATAGTTGCCGTTGCTGTCCTTACCCGAATAGGTGATCTGTATCCTGGTGATATCGTTGTTGCTGTTCCGCTCCACGCTGTAGGACAGGTCGATCTTATGTTCCTTCTTAGCCGTTCGCTTCATTTCCTCAAGTTGGGCATCGGTGGTCTTCTTAGTGATCTTGAATTCAATTTTCTTGAAGTCAGCGACAGTATACATAGAGGTATTCACTTTAGCGATAACAGGTCGATCGATTTGTGCGGTGGTCATCGGCTCTTCCGAAGTTTCTTCAGCTGGTATCAAGGCAGTGCTGGCGTCGCTCACTTCGCTTTTTGGCGTTTCTGAAATAGCTATTTCAGGTTCGAGATCGGCAACAGTTTCTATCACCGGATTGCTTTCCGAAGGGATCACATTATAGGTGATATCCTGCTTCAGATTAAAACTGTAAAGAAAGACCAGAAGTAGCGGAAGAATGGTAGCTACTTTCAGGACGTGGTACTTTTTTGATGTGCGTTTGTTTAACATAATGATTCGTTTTTTGATAAATGATTTATAAAAATTAGTGGTCAGGCTAGGAATATAGCGGGCTGATGAAGCCTTTACCAAAGCCAGTTGATAGTCTTTTTTATCGGGCACGGCCACGATGGTGGCATTGTCTGCAAGGAATTCAAGATTCTCTTCCACACTTTTCTTGTACAACCATGCGAACGGATTACACCATTGCAGGACCAGCAACAGGTTTGCAAGCAATATATCTGCCGAATGCCATTGGAATACATGAGCCTGTTCGTGCTTCAGGATCATCTGCAATTCTGTCTCGCTGTGGAGTTGCGGATTGTAAACGATATAGTTAAAGAAGGAGAAGGGGGCAATGCTCCTGCTTACCCTTACATACCGGAAACCATTCAGTTTTTGTGCAGGATTGGCGGTAATCAGCATCCATAAAGAACCCAACTGTATGAACAGTCGAAGCAGCATGATACAGCAACCGAGCAGGTAGCCGGCTATGGCTACATTCCACCAGTTAAATGGTTCTTCTACTATTATTTGATCATTGGAAGGACTAAGATCAATAATCGAGGATGGAGCCGTGTATTCAACAGCTGGCACATCCACGTAGATGGTCTGGGTAAAATACAGGAAGGGTAGAAGTACAGATGCGATCACTCCAAGGATGAGGTACACCCGGTGTGCCTTAAAATGTGTTTCCTTCCGAAGAAACAACATATAAATAAGGTAGAACATGGTAAGGATGGTGGCCGACTTGACCAAATAGGTAAACGGTTCCATATTACTTCTTGTTTTCGATTATTTCGAGGATCTCCCGAAGTTCTTCTGCACTGATCTTCTCTTCCTTGGCGAAGAAGGAAACCAGGTTCTTATAGTTATTGTTAAAATAACGCTTCATGGCCAGGTTCATAAACCTTTTGGTATAATCCTCCTTGGTGATCACAGGGAAATACTGGTGTGTCTTCCCAAAGGCGTTATACGATACATAACCCTTATCTTCCAGGTTTCGTACAATTGTGGAAATAGTATTGTAATGCTGTTTCCCGGGTAACTCGGCAAGGATCTCCTTTACAAAGGCTCTTTCAAGCTTCCAAAGGGCCTGCATTACCTCTTCCTCTTTATTTGTTAATCGCTCCATGAAACAAACTTAAAACTATTTTTATAGTTACACAACTATTTTTGTAGTTATACTAACTTAAAGTTTCGTTAATTATTGTATTTCTGAAAATAATTTATGTCTCGGGGGATTCCTGCGTAATGTCAATTCTCACTATCTTCGCATCACCGATTTCTGCTTATGAGTGTACTGTTTATTCTTATCGGACTCGTCCTGCTGGTTGTGGGAGGTGAGTACCTGGTCCGGTCTTCCGTTGGATTATCATTCAAACTGAATCTGTCCAGGATGGTGATCGGTCTAACCGTGGTTTCCTTTGCTACTTCCGCACCCGAATTGTTGGTAAGTGTCAACGCAGCGCTAGATGGGCACAGCGACATCTCTCTCGGCAATGTGATCGGTTCCAATATTGCCAACATTGGCCTTGTGCTTGGAATTACGGCGGTTATAGCCCCGCTGGCAATAGATCGTGAATTCTACAAATTGAACTGGCCGGTGATGATGTTCCTCTCGGTGGCCCTATTTGTATTATTGACCACTGGGAAGGTTCTCGACCGGTTGGAAGGTGCAGTGTTCATGTTTCTGTTGTTCCTCTACTTATTCATCTTACTGAGAAGAGCCAGAAGGGGAGGGGACATCAAAGCTGAAGCCGAGGGTGTGGATGATACTTTATCCAAGGTTTCGAATTTTAAGATCTTCCTATGGTTACTGATCGGAGGAGTTGCCCTTTGGGGAGGTAGTGAACTGTTGGTCACCGGTGCGGTGGACCTTGCAAAGCAACTGGGAGTTAGTGAGCGAGTTATTGCGGTAACTATGATCGCCGTAGGAACCAGCGTTCCCGAACTCGCCGCTTCTGTCATTGCAGCCCTGAAACGCGAAAAGGCGATCTCGCTGGGTAACCTTATTGGATCGAACATTTTCAATATTGCCTCTGTGCTTGGGATCACGGCACTTATTCAGCCGATCGATGTGAAAAGTGAGGATATACTGTCCAATGATATTTTCTGGATGCTCGGTTTTGCCGCAGTCCTGATCCCTCTCGCCTTTTTACCGAGAAAATATGAGATCGGACGCTACAAAGGTGTGATCATTGTAATTGCCTATGCCGTGTTCGTGAGTATGGCATTTATAAATTAATTTCTACTTCTTTTCTATTATTTCTGAAGGGACACTGTCGGACGATGGGGTTATGAACAGCAAATACATATTTATTGATAACTTTTTTATTAAAAAGAAGGGGGTCTCTTCGTAAAAAAGTTATTTTTGCTCCGTTCAACCCTAAAAAATACACAGTTAATATGTCTACATTACGATTTCAGGCAATAAAAGAGACATTCGATCGTAAACCGATTGATGTTAAAGAACCGGCACGACGGTCCGATATCTTCGGGGCAAACGTGTTCAATGAGAACGCCATGCGCCAATATCTTACGAAAGATTCGTACAAAAGCGTGATGGATGCTATTGAGAACGGTACTAAGATCGAACGTACAGTAGCCGATCATATTTCAACCGGTATGAAAGAGTGGGCAATCTCCAAAGGAGCTACTCACTATACACACTGGTTTCAACCTCTCACCGGTGCAACAGCCGAAAAGCACGATGCTTTTTTCGAAACCGTAGGTAATGGACAGGCCATAGAGAAATTTGGTGGAGGACAATTGGTACAACAGGAACCTGATGCTTCCAGTTTTCCTAACGGTGGAATACGTAATACGTTCGAAGCCCGAGGTTACACCGCCTGGGATCCTACATCGCCGGCATTTATCTTTGGAACGACCCTTTGTATACCAACGATCTTTGTTGCTTATACCGGGGAGGCGCTCGACAATAAAACACCATTGCTGCGATCGCTTCAATCTGTTGACAAGGCCGCAACGGCTGTCGCAAAATACTTCGACAAAAATGTGACTAAAGTGAATGCCACACTGGGTTGGGAGCAGGAATATTTCCTGGTCGACAAGGCATTGGCTGCCTGTCGCCCCGATCTTATGCTGGCAGGAAGAACATTACTGGGTCATGCTTCTGCAAAGGGGCAACAACTGGACGACCATTATTTTGGTTCCATCCCGACACGTGTCCTTAATTATATGCGCGACCTCGAAACGGAGTGTATGTTATTGGGTATCCCAGTGAAGACCAGGCATAATGAAGTGGCTCCAAATCAGTTTGAGCTGGCACCGATCTTTGAAGAGGCGAACCTTGCTGTGGATCATAACTCCCTGTTGATGGACGTAATGGACAAAGTAGCCGATCGTCATAATTTTGCGGTGTTGTTTCATGAGAAGCCTTTTGCCGGGATCAATGGTAGTGGAAAGCATAACAACTGGTCTCTTGCCACGAATACAGGAACCAACCTTTTGAGTCCGGGAAGCACGCCAATGAAGAATCTGCAGTTCCTAACCTTCTTCATCAATACTATCAAGGCAGTTCACGATTACGAAGAATTGATACGTGCAGCTATCGCGAGCGCGAGCAATGATCACAGGTTAGGTGCCAATGAAGCCCCTCCGGCGATCATTTCCGTATTTATTGGTTCTCAGCTGACAGAGGTCCTTGATGAGCTTGAAAAAGTAACAAATGGCAAGTTATCACCCCAGGAGAAAACCGAACTCAAGCTGAATGTTGTAGGAAAGATCCCTGAGATCATGTTGGATAACACCGATAGAAACCGAACCTCACCATTCGCCTTTACCGGAAACAAGTTTGAGCTGCGTGCGGTTGGATCCATGGCCAATTGTGCTTTGCCAATGACAGTTCTCAACGCGATAGTCGCTAAGCAACTTATCGAGTTCAAAGAAAATGTCGATGCACTTATCAAGAGCAAGAAGATGAAGAAAGACGACGCCATCTTCAATGTGCTTAGAGAGTATATCAAAAAATCCAAGAAGATACGTTTTGAAGGAGATGGATATGGTGAGGCGTGGGAAAAGGAAGCTGCCAAGCGAGGTCTGAGTAATAATAAGACAACTCCCCAGGCATTGAAGGCGAATGTGTCCAAGCAAACGATCAAGTTATACGAAGACCTGGAAATAATGACCAAGGTTGAGATTGAAGCCCGTCATGAGATCCAGGTTGAAGAATACGCCATGCACATTCAGATCGAAGGCAGGGTGCTGGGCGACATCGCAAGGAACCATGTTATTCCAACGGCTATTCGCTATCAGAATATTTTAATAGAGAATGTCCAGGGACTCAAAGATATTTACGGGTCGGGATTCAAGAAATACGCCGGAGAACAAATGCAACTCATTGAAAGTATCAGTGAGCACATCGCCCAGATCAACAAGGGGATCACCGATATGATCAACGAGCGTAAGAAGGCTAATAAGATTGATGATGCCGAAAAACGTGCTTTTGCATACTGCGATCACGTGAAGCCGTATTTTGATGAGATTCGTTATCACTGTGATAAACTGGAATTACTTGTAGACGATGAACTCTGGCCTTTGACCAAGTACAGGGAAATACTGTTTACACGATAAACTTACAGGGCGGGTATATATATAGGTGATATTTCTCTAACTTATTCGGAGAAAATGCCGTTACAGATATTGATACCCGCCTTTTTTTTATGGTTATCCTTTGTTTTTTTTAATGCTTAATTGCGGAGAACCAATACTGGCTTAAGTTTCCATAGAGTGCTTTAAATTCGCAATATTGTAGGAAAATACGTGTATACGCTTATTGGAAATGGCCCGGATCTTCACGACCTTCATGTAACAGTTGATAATAGAACTTCACTCCTCCTGCTATTATCGAAATTGACATCCAGGTTAAATAAGTTGTATCAAATGACTTTGAGCCAAATTGGATTTCAGTAGCAGAGATCGAACGCCTGCTTTACTATTGTAATTTCTTCACTTGTTTAACATGGACTATGTGTCGGTTGAAACACGGACACACTGAACGTGAATAATTTCGATATGCTGATAAATAGGCATATCACGACCTCTAAATAAATATATCATGAAAAGGTTATTGTTAAGTGTACTCGCGCTATTAGTAGCGACTATTGGGTTCGCCCAATTCAACGACAGTGACGTACTCCAGGTGGGTATGAAGAACAAGTCCGACGTAAAACAAGTGGGTTGGTTTAACGACTCCGATGTGTTACAGTTCGGATTTTATAATGATGCCGAAGTAGATCAATATGGTGAGGTGAACAAATCACTCGTATTACAGCTTGGTGCCGACAACGAAGCCGATGTAATGCAGATGGGTGTTTGGAACGACTCCTTCATATTTCAACTAGGTGTAGGTAACAAAGCCGATGCGGATCAGTATTTCTGGAAAAACGATTCCGATATTGTTCAGTTAGGATTTGATAACACCGCTTATGTTGACCAATGGGGTTGGGAAAACGACTCTTATGCACTACAGTTTGGTGGCGACAACTGGTTAGCAGTTGACCAGGAAGGTGTTGTAAATACATCTACCTCAATCCAGTTAGGTTATAAAAACTGGGGTATCGTTGAGCAAGAAGGTTTTGCAAATGATTCCGATGCCTGGCAAATTGGTGTAGGTAACGGACAATGGACAACTCAGGAAGGCTGGATCAATGATTCTGACGTATTGCAAGTTGGTATGTACAACTTCAGCTACGTGAAACAAAATGGTCTTGGCCATATGAGTACTGTTGTACAACTCGGTGCCGGTAACTGTTCCAAAGTGAAACAATACAATGGAGGTGGTGGAGGATTCTAACATCATGTTGTAGCTATCACGGATATTATCTGTGAACACGAAGAAGTAGTGTACAAGGGTCCCGATCGATTACTTGTACACTACTTTTTAAGTTTTTGATCAAAAATTCAATAACAATGAAAGTTCATATACCATTCGGTTTCGTATTACTCCTGGTGATGCTTTCGGCGGGAATTAATGGACAAACCTATAAGAATATCGAGGTTAGGCCAAGGAATACGGTAATTGGTAACATAATTCCTTTCAACCCGGTCACAACTCAATTCCTTGAGTATGAAAGATCAAATCGTGGTTCGAGTTCCAACGACGTTCATATCCGGCAGATTGGTTTGCAAAACATGGTTGACGCTAATATGATCAATGTGTTCTCGGATGTCGACTTTGTGCAACTAGGAAGTTATAATGAAGTATTCCTGCAGCGTAGTGCTATTTCCATTGAAGAGTTCATACTTCAGCAGGGAAACAATAATATACTATATGATATAGGAAAAGAACTGGAACGAAGGCACAGGGGATTGTTCGTTCAGTACGGAAGTAACCAGAGACTTATATATATAGGTAGCAATTCTATTTCTGAAAGGATGCGGGTTCGTATGAAAGGTAAAGATCAAACCGTAATCATACGAAACATCAGCAGGAATTGAATGAATGTTGATGCTGAATTAGTGTTTCCGACACAAATTGACGCCTGATATTGTAAGAATCTTCTTTTGGACCTTGAGGTGATATCTCATAATCCCGGACAAAAGGTAATATTTTACCGATGTTCGAAAACGATTTCGGAATTTTATTTCATTAACAAAAATTTAACATTTTTAAAAAACCGCGTATTGACGGTCATTGGGCAGATGAAACCGTTTCCTTGTCCGAAAAATAGATGAAAAGTTGTAGGAAAAGTATTACATATAACTGATTTTGAGAAATATACGTATATACTCGTATTTCATTTTAGTTTATTAATAGAGATATTTGAATATCCTAAATAATAAGAATTACTCCTCCAACAATTATTTAGGTTGAACAGATCAATAAAGACGAGCCCCCAAATCTCGCTTATGACTTGTCTGCTAAGTATTGGTAACGTTTACCTGGCAAGTTAGTGATTTACTTCCAGATTGAAATTTATCCCCGATTATTTAACGTACGTAATACGTTGGTTTAACTTCCCTTAGGAAGGTTTCCATTAATATTACAATTGAAATTTTGAACTATTTAATCAATATATAACCTCTAAATTCTTTTAAATTATGAAAAAAGTAGTTTTAGGTGCTGCGGCACTTTTATTCGCGACTGTTGGATTCGCACAGTTTAATGACAGTGATGTTCTTCAAGTTGGTATCGGTAACGACTCTGACGTAGATCAAACTGGATTTATCAATGACTCTGACGTTAACCAATTCGGTTGGTTCAACGAATCAGATGTTGATCAAAGAGGAATCGCTAACGATTCTGACGTTCTTCAAATCGGTGCTGGTAACTATTCAGATGTTGACCAGAGAGGAAAGAAGAACAAATCTAACGTTGTTCAGCTAGGTGCTGGTAACTCTTCTGACAACTATCAGAAAGGATACCGTAACGACGCTAACGTTTTCCAATTAGGAATCCGTAACAACTCTGAAATCGATCAGTTCGGTAAGAAGAACGACGCAGACGCGATCCAGATCGGTAAGAAAAATGACGCTTACGCATGGCAGAAAGGTTACAGAAACGATTCTTACGCTCTTCAAGTAGGTAAGAAGAACAGTGCTTGGTCTGCTCAGCATGGAGCTAAGAACACGTCTACTACACTTCAGTTTGGTAAGAAGAACTGGGCTGTAACTATTCAGGACGGTTACAGAAACGACTCTGACCTTCTTCAACTTGGATACAAGAACGGAAGCTGGACTGAGCAGTTTGGTGCGTACAACGACTCTGATGTACTACAAGTTGGACTTTACAACTTTAGCTACACTCATCAGCACGGTCTTGGTCACATGAGTACAGTTGTTCAGCTTGGAGCTGGAAACGTTTCAACTACTACTCAGCACAACCTAGGTGGTGGACTATAATAGTCATCATTAAAATGTATGGGAGAGTTTTTCTCTCCCGTACATTTTATTTTTTAAATCAAAAGGGAGAGTCTGGTTCTTGTTTGGGCCAGTGAAATAATAAAGAACCTTCAGTTTGAAGGAGACAAACAAACAAACTTAAAACCTAACTAAGTTGAATATGAATCCTTGTAATCGCATATATCTTATTGCGTTACTGACCATCGTACTCTGGATACCGGAGACCTGGGGTCAGACATACAAAAATGTGGAGATTACACCCAGATCCGCAGTAGGCGGAAACGCCCAGGAGCTAAACCTATATACTTCTCAATTCTTACAGACAAATACCCCTGCTACAAATTCAGTCTCTAACGAAGTTTTTGTTCACCAGATAGGTAATTACAACAAGTTCAGTGCCGATGTGCAATCTTCTTTTGGAAGCGTAACAGCTTATCAATTCGGAGATCAAAACGAAACTTTTATCAGTAAAAAGGCGATCGGTATCAGGGAACACATCCTCCAAAATGGTGATAACAATATTTTTTACGATATTGGGGTTAACCCCGAGTTGTTATATAGTGGTCGGGTGATCCAGTCCGGATCAAACCAGAAACTATACGTATTAGGAAATAATTCCTTGTCCAACAGGATGAGGATCAACATGCGAGGTAACAACCAGACGGTTATAATTAGAAACGTCAGTAGGCAATAATGCTCAGAATTAAACCCATACTGTGTAGTATGTGGGTTTTTTTGATTTTCCTTTCAACTTCTGTTTCAGCACAGGTGTACAACAGTGAAGTAGAAGCGGAAATTCAATTGAACCGCAATACTGAATTCCTGGAAGTGACGGGTTTCGCTTACAATAGAACCCGCATTAGCCAGAGTCTGGAATATGTACTTACCATATTTCGAACAGACGAGAACGGGAATCGTTCCAAGAAAGAACAGAGCAATCGCTTCATTCTACAACCAGGGGAGAAGATCGTACTTTCTTCAGCTACCATCGACGCCTTCGACCCCTCCAAAATGATCATTTTACTCCTTATTTACAATATTGACAAAGAACTTCTCGGTAAGGACCGGATTGTCTTGAATGATGATTCGGAAGACGAGAGAATAGTACTGGCCCCAAATGAAGATTCGGATGTGCGGACCGAATTCGCAGCCAGTGATGGTGTGGAGCTAAGGGGGATAGTACTGGAAGATACCAAGACCAAACCGGGCCGCGATTTCTATAGAGAATATATTTCGGCATACCAACGACTGCAGATCAATGGCCCTAAGGTTGTGACGGTAAAGGAAGTCCTGGCCATAGCAAATAATACCAAGATCGAGGTAATAATCGACAACGAGGTGATCATGGAATTTTTTGTAAGACCCCAGAATGACTATATTAGCGGTATGGCAGAAGCGGCCATAGGCCGGTCAATCGCATACTTTGAATACCTGGAAAAACAAAAGAACATCGTAAGACGATATTAAAATATTGAAAATGAGACAAATAATTTTGATTATCTTCTTGACTGTCGGAACCTACGGGTTTGCACAGCAACTGACATATACTCCAAAAAATCCAGCTTTTGGAGGAGATCCATTCAATTATACATGGATGTTGAACTCTGCAAATGCACAAAATCCTTTTTCAGATAGCGGTGTGGGCATTGATGGATTGACAGAACTGACGAACCTGGATAATCTCCTGGATAACCAATTTGGTCAGTTTGGTGATTCGATTCCACCCCTCGGCACTTCCAGGGAAGGAAATTTTGAATACGAAGTGTTCGAATCAACGGAAGGACTTATTATTAATATTCTTGATATTACCACCGGCGAACAGACACAGGTGGTTATTCCAAACGGATAATATATGAAACTGAAACTACTGTCGGGGAAGCTATGTTTGCTGTTTGCCTTTGTAATTCTTAGCGGTTGTGGAGCCTATTACAATCAGCCTATTGGAAACCAGGAGGCCAGAATTGCGGAGTCCACAGCTTCTACGGAAAAACTAAGGAAATTACCCGTTCCTGATAAACCAATTGTTGTAGGAGTCTATAATTTTAAGGACCAAACCGGTCAGTATAAGAATATAGAAGCCGGGAGTACTTTCAGTACTGCGGTTACTCAGGGTGCCACAACCATATTAATTAAGGCTCTTGAAGATTCTAAATGGTTTACACCTATTGAAAGAGAGAATTTCCAAAACCTCCTTAATGAGCGAAACATCATCCGAACTACTCGCCAGGAATATCTTAGGGAAGAGGAGCAAAGAGCACAACGGCTAAGTCCGCTGTTATTTGCAGGTATTCTTCTTGAGGGAGGGATTGTCTCTTACGACACCAATATCCTAACAGGTGGTGTTGGTGCGCGTTATTTTGGTGTTGGCGGCTCTTCTCAGTACAGACAGGACAGGATCACGATCTATCTTCGTGCAGTGTCCACTTCTACCGGTGAGATCTTGAAAACTGTAAATGTATCCAAGACCATATTGTCTCAGGCAGTTGATGTGGGGATTTTCCGATATGTGAATTTTCAGCGTTTGCTTGAAGCCGAAACAGGTTTTACTAAGAATGAACCTACCCAGCTGGCCGTTCAGGAGGCTATAGAGAAAGCAGTGGAGATCCTTATATACGAGGGAATAAAAGAACAGTTGTGGGGTACCCAGGAAGGTATAGAAAAGGACAAAGAGATAGTTGAGCAATATATGCTTGAAAAGGAATTGGAAGAAAATACAGCCCTTTACGAAAGAGAATTCCTGGATCATGATTACCGCCATTCGGCTCATGCTTCTTACGGTGTTGCCTACGTAGATGGGGATTTTAATACTAACGAACTGGATCACAATTTTGAACTGGGGTACAGATATCGCTTCATTCCACATTTCAGCTTAGGACTGACAACAAATTTCTTTCGTTTGAATTCAAATACCGATACTCGCCACTGGTGGGTTTCTGAAGCAGCAACTTTGGAATACAAACTGTTACCCCACGATAAGTTCGCGCCTTTCCTGTATGCAGGTCCCGGTGTTATGCTCTTTGTGGATGATGCGCCTGATGGATTGCTGAAAAGAATGGACACCTATTTCTTTATGAAAGCGGGTGCCGGGCTGGAATACCAGGTAACAGATCGAATCTCCTTTATTGCCAAGGGAGACTGGAACCCGTCCTTTACCGACGAGCTTGACAACGAGGTGAGAGGAAGAAGAGATGATTTCTTCTTCACTTTTTCCGCCGGAATAAATTACCACTTCGGCTCTAAGCGAACTAAACTAAAGACTAAAAAAGATAAGTAGCGAATTATGAAAAGGAGTTTATACTTTATAGGTTTTATTTCAATGGCATTTTTGCTGATGTACTCTTGTAATGAGGATAAGATCGGCGAAAATGAATTTGGAACCCTGACCGGGAAAGTGGTTGCATCCGGATCGAATGCTCCACTGGCAAACGTCCGCGTTTCTACAAGCCCGGTTTCAAGTACGGTCTTTACAGATTCCACCGGAAACTTTGTTATTGAGGAGATCCTGGTTGGGGAATATTCGGTAGAGGCGCGTATAGATGGTTATATCGCCGATTTCGAGCCTGCGACCATCAATGGAAATGCAACCTCCAATGTGGTATTCGAACTGGATCCTTCCACGGCGAATAACAGGCCTCCTTCTGCTCCGGAGTTACTTACTCCTGAAGATGGTGAGGTGCTGCAGAGCATTGAAGCAATTTTCAGCTGGACATCAACAGATCCCGAAGGTGACCCGATCAAGTACTCTTTGGAACTGAGGAATGTGAATACGAGTGAGACCTTGCTCTTTGAGAATCTCACGGATACCACACTTACCTATTCGCCATTGACCCTCGGAACCTCCTACGTATGGCAGGTAACAGCTACCGATGAGATCAATGATCCGGTGATCAGTGCGGTAAGTGCATTTGAAGTGATTCCGGCACCAATCGATAACAGAATTCTCTTTGTTAGAAAGATTAATGGAAATAACGTGATCTTCTCCGCCGATGAGGACGGAACAGAATTCCAGCTAACTTCTTCAGAAGTGAATAGCTACAGGCCGAGACGTAACGTGTCCAACAATAAGATCGCCTACCTTCAAACAGATGGTGCTAATGCCGATATCTTTACGATGAACCGGGATGGTACTGATAAACGTAAGATCACCGGCCCGATAAAACCTTCCGGGTTCAATATGGAAGAGATCAATTTCGACTGGCCGGAGGGCTCGGTGAGTATCTATTATCCAAGACTGGATAAACTGTACAGGGTATTGTATAACGGATTAGGTACCGTTGAGATATTCCAAACACCGGACGGATCGCTAATTTCAGAAGTAGCCGTAAGCGAGAACAGCAATAGGATCGTACTGAAAACAAATAACTTCGAAGGATATGACGTGAAGATATTTACTATCAGTATGGCAGGCGGAATTCAGGATACAATTCTCGAAGACGTAGATGGTGCTGTAAGTGGACTAGATATCTCTATCACGGACAACCTTGTATTGTATTCATATGATGTTTCAGGTTTTGAGGATCCAACATATCGCAGACTGGATTCCCGATTGTTCCTGTATGATATGACCACTATGATGGCCACTGATGTATCCGATAATAAGGAAGCCGGGACGAATGATCTGGACCCTATATTCTCACCTAATGAGGCGTTGATCATGTTTACCAATACCTCTAATGATGGTATATCACAGAAGAATATTCTTACCCTCAACCCGAATGATCAGGGCACCAGGACTGTGGTTCATGAAGATGCATCAATGCCGGATTGGCAATAAAATATTCCAAAACAAAAAAAGCTCAGCATGCTGAGCTTTTTTTTATTGCTTATTTTTGTATCCAAATTCAATTATGAGTCAGGAAATTTCTAAACGATATGCACAACGAGGTGTTTCAGCTTCCAAGGAAGATGTGCACAATGCCATAAAGAATGTGGACAAAGGGTTGTTCCCAAACGCCTTTTGTAAGATCGTGCCGGACCACTTAACTGGCGATGATGATTACTGTCTGGTGATGCACGCCGATGGAGCTGGCACTAAATCATCACTGGCATATATGTACTGGAAAGAGACGGGCGACATTTCCGTTTGGAAAGGGATAGCCCAGGATGCGCTCATCATGAATATCGACGACCTGCTTTGCGTTGGCGCTACCGAGAATATACTTCTTTCATCAACCATTGGTAGGAACAAGAACCTTATACCGGGGGAGGTGATCTCTGCCATTATTAATGGTACCGAAGAATTGATAATGGATCTCTCCTCTTACGGAGTTGATATTCACAGCACCGGTGGAGAAACAGCGGATGTAGGTGACCTGGTACGAACTATTATCGTGGATTCTACGGTTACCGCTCGTATGAAACGCAAGGATGTGATCGATAATGCCAATATCCGCGAAGGTGATGTGATCGTTGGCTTAGCTTCCTTCGGAAAGGCGAAATACGAGACCGAGTACAACGGCGGTATGGGTAGCAATGGGCTAACGTCTGCGCGTCACGACGTATTCGATAGTTCACTGGCTGAAAAATACCCGGAAAGTTTTGATCACCAGGTACCCGAGGATCTTGTCTATTCAGGCAGTAAAAAGCTAACAGATCCTGTCGAAGACAGCCCCCTGGATGCTGGAAAACTGGTCTTATCTCCTACGCGAACCTATGCACCTGTAATTAAAAAAGTACTCTCTGAAATAGACAGGAAGAATATTCACGGGATGATCCATTGCAGTGGTGGCGCGCAAACCAAGATCCTTCATTTTGTTGATGATCTGCACATCATTAAGGACAATATGTTTGATATTCCGCCTCTGTTCAGGTTGATCCAGGAACAAAGCGGAACCGGCTGGAAGGAGATGTACCAGGTGTTCAATATGGGGCATCGTATGGAATTATATGTTCCTGAAACAGTTGCGGACGAAATCATCGCCATCTCCCGATCGTTCGATGTGGACGCCAGGATCATTGGTCGGGTGGATTCTTCTTCCGAAGGAAAAAAACTAAGTATTTACTCTTCCCAGGGAGAATTTCACTATTAAGCCCGATCGGGTAAACTACCGCGATTATACCGTAAAGTTGTAAATTTACAGTAGCAGAAAAATATATGTTAGAGAAACTTCAGATAGTAAAACAGCGTTTCGACGAGGTAAGTGACCTCATCATTCAACCCGAGATCATTTCCGATCAGAAAAGATACATTCAGCTGAATAAGGAATATAAGGATCTGCGGATCCTCATGGAAAAAAGAGAAGCATATCTCACAGCTACAGAACGTATCCGTGAAGCTGAAGAGATCATCAAGGATGGTGGAGATGAAGAGATGGTTGAGATGGCAAAAATGCAACTGGATGAAGCCAGCTCCCGGATTCCTGTATTAGAAGAAGAGATCAAATTCCTGCTGATACCCAAAGATCCCGAAGATGCTAAGAACGCTGTAATGGAGATCCGGGCAGGTACTGGTGGTGATGAGGCCAGCATATTTGCAGGAGACCTGCACCGGATGTATACCAAGTATTGCGAAGGCAGGGGATGGAAGGTAAGCGTGGTCGACTTCAGTGAAGGTACCAGCGGCGGTTTTAAAGAAATACAGTTTGAGATAGAAGGGGAGGATGTTTATGGCACTCTGAAATTTGAAGCAGGTGTTCATCGTGTACAAAGAGTCCCTCAAACCGAAACCCAGGGTAGGGTACATACCAGCGCAGCCACTGTGATGGTATTTCCGGAGGCCGAAGAGTTTGATGTGGAAATAGATCCCAAGGATGTGAGAATCGATTATTTCTGTTCCTCGGGGCCGGGAGGTCAATCGGTGAATACAACCTATTCGGCAGTAAGACTGACCCACGTACCGACAGGACTGGTTGCGCAGTGCCAGGATCAGAAATCCCAGCATAAGAACAAAGAGAAAGCATTTAAGGTTTTGCGCTCGAGACTATACGATATGGAACTCGCTAAAAAGCAGGCTGAAGATGCCGAAAAACGTGGTTCCATGGTGACCAGCGGGGATCGTAGTGCCAAGATCAGGACGTATAATTATCCCCAGGGTAGGGTAACGGACCACAGGATAAACCTCACACTTTACGATCTCAGCAATATAATAGATGGCGACATTCAGAAGATCATCGACGAGCTTCAGCTTGTGAGCAATACTGAAAAACTGAAGGAAGCAGGAGAAACCTTCTAATCATGAATACAGATAAACTTGTTTCTGAAATAAGATCCAAACAATCCTTCCTATGTGTGGGGCTGGATGTGGACCTGAATAAAATACCCTCATTTCTGCTTGAAAAAGAAGACCCTATCTTCGAGTTCAATAAGGCGATCATAGACGCAACTCACGACCTGGCCGTGGCTTACAAACCGAATACCGCATTCTATGAGGCATACGGGCTTAAAGGCTGGCAGGGGTTGCAAAAGACAATCGATTACCTGAATGCTAATTACCCTACTTTATTTACGATTGCTGACGCGAAAAGAGGTGATATTGGCAATACTTCCCGAATGTATGCGGATGCCTTTTTAAAGGAAATGAATTTTGACAGTATTACCGTGGCACCTTATATGGGGAAAGATTCCGTTGAACCATTTCTGAAATATGAAGGTAAGCACGTGATCTTACTCGCATTAACTTCTAACGAAGGAGCCTTCGATTTTCAGACACTTGATGTAGATGGACTTGAGCTGTACAAGCGAGTACTTGAAACATCTGTCACCTGGGAGAATTCCAATCGCCTGATGTATGTGGTTGGAGCTACAAAGGCAGAATATCTTGCCGAGATCCGGGACATCATTCCGAACAGTTTCCTATTGGTACCCGGGGTGGGTGCGCAGGGAGGAAGTTTAGAAGCAGTATGTAAATACGGGATGAATGATGATGTAGGCCTACTGGTGAATTCATCGAGGGGTATAATCTATGCTTCAAATAGAGAAGATTTTGCCCAACAGGCAAGAATCGCTGCAGCAGAACTGCAGGAACAGATGAAAGTCATTCTCAATGCCACTTATTGATCAAATTGGCCGTGAAGTCCCATTCCGGGGGATTCCTTCTCGAATAGTTTGTCTCGTCCCTTCCCTTACAGAATTATTAGTTGATCTTGGTCTCGAATCCAGCCTGGTAGGCGTATCAAAGTTTTGTGTCCATCCTGCTCACATAAGAAAATCAAAGCGCGTAGTTGGTGGCACCAAAAAAGTAAACTTTGGAAAGGTTGAAGATATATCTCCGGATTTCATCTTATGTAACAAAGAAGAAAATACACCCGAGATCGTCAATGGCCTGGAAGCAATTGCCCCGGTGTTTGTAAGTGATATCAACTCTGTTGAAGATTGTGTAGCCCTTATTGAAACCTTGGGCAGTATATTTAAGATTGAGGATAGCGCTTCGAAGATGACAACTCAACTATTAAACAAATCACGGGAGATTGAATCCATAGCGAGGCAACTACCCAAAATTAAGGTCATTTACCTGATCTGGAATGAGCCGCTTATGGCTGCCGGGAGCGGAACTTTTATTGATCATATGCTTGGCTTGGTAGGATTGGATAATTGTGTTCAACAACATAGGTACCCCCAACTTGATCCTTCCGATCTGGAGATGGCAGACCACATCCTGTTGTCTAGTGAACCATTTCCTTTCAAGGAGCATCATAGAAAAGCAATCGAAAAACAAACCAATGTTCCTACTCATTTAATAGATGGAGAGTACTGTAGTTGGTATGGGTCCAGGATATTGAGTGGACTGGAGTATTTATATAAGTTCCGGAAGGGTTTAGAGTAAACCCTCCTTTGCCTGGTATAGTTTTATGGCTTCCAGGATTTCGGTTGCCTCTCGATTAAGCCGATCACTGGCTTCTTTATCCCTCAGGGCTATTTCATAGGATTGCTTCATGAGCATTGAATACCGTTTCTTAAGCTTCTGCAGTTCGGATTTTCTTTCCAACCAATTCATCGTTCCTCCTTTTTTATGCAAAGGTAACGCAGGGAATTGCTAAAATTTTCAAACTCCTGGTTAAAGCAATAATAAAACAGAATCGAAATTCCCTTACTTCGTTAAGGTATTTAACGTTTAGTTATCCTGTAATGCGAAAACCTGTTTCAGAAGGGTAGTGGTCCTGGAGTTGATCTTGGTACGGATGTTCTTCTCCTCAACGGCTATCATCTTGTACACGCCTTTCAACGCCTGGTTAGTGACGTAATCCGTAAGATCCGGATTCACTTTTTCAACAAAAGGGATGGTGTTGTACTTATTGATGATATTGCTCCAGATCTGGTCTGCACCCACCTTGCTGAATGAATTCTGGATAACAGGATTGAATTTGGCGTAGAGTGCCTGGTTGGTCCTATTCTGAAGGTATGAGGTCGCAGCATTATCCGCACCTAACAGGATGTTCTTTGCGTCGTTGAAAGTGATGCCCTTTACTGCATCCACAAAGATCGGGGTAGCCTCTTTAACCGCATCTTCAGCCGCCCGGTTGAGTATTTTCAGACCTTCATCCGCGAGATTACCTAGGCCGATATCACGTAGCGTCTTATCTACCTTCTGTAGTTCCTGGGGAAGCAGGATCTTTACTAGTGGGTTCTTATAGAATCCGTCCTTTTTTGTGAGCTTAGTCACCTGTTTGTCTATTCCGAAGTCCAGAGCCTGTCGGAGGCCGTTACCGATCATAACGGGATCCATACCCTGGCCACCTGGGATAGTACCTACTACGTTCTGCAATTCGGCGCAGGAGGTCGAGATCATTATAAAAGTAGAAACAAAGGCTATTTTCGTAAGTCGCATGCTTTGAAAAGATTTAGAGGATAAAGATAAAAAAAGCCCTTCATTTCGAAGGGCTTTCCTTAAAGTATATTGTAATCAGCTAGGCTGCTTATTTTACAACTTTTACAGTTTTAGTTGAGTTTCCAGAAGTAACTTGTACCATGTAAGCTCCAGAAGAAAGAGCACTCATGTCGATACTTGGAGAAACAGCGTCAGGCTGCGCCTGAAGAACAACTTTACCTAGAACGTCATAAACAACAATTGATTCTACAGTAGAAGTAGTGTTGATGTTAAGGATGTTCTGAACTGGGTTAGGATAAACAGTCATAGCAACTTCGTCGAAGTCG
>JAUIIU010000035.1 GCA_030431695.1 Bacteroidia bacterium
GTAATGATAGGAGATATGCCTATTATGGAAGCCCTTAAAAAAGTTTATCCGGTTATCCCGGTTGAGAACGAACAGTTCTTCAGGGCATACGGATTCCTATACCTTATCAGCCCTGAGGTCTTACACGCGCAGGGGGTGATTCCTGAACTTAGCGATAGCGTACCGATCACTTTTGAAAAAGGCGGCAAGACCTTTACGAAAACACTATCAGCATTACCCGCAGGAACCATGGTTCCGACAGCCTATGGCTATGTGCAACAGGGTGAAGAATGGCTGGATGCCCGGGAGGCAGGAGCGACGCCTCGGTATCTGAAATACCTTGATAAGATATACTATTACGAATATGTCCCAGAGCAGAAGACCGTTTATGTGCGGCAGAGTCAGATACAGGATGACCCCTCTGAGGCAATACCTGAGTTCTACGACAGGGTTTTCGATTTCATTGAGAAGAATGATGTGGACAGACTCGTACTTGATGTTCGGTTGAACGGGGGAGGAAACAATTACAAGAACAAGGATGTGGTTACACGCATCATCGAATCGAAAAAGATCAATACTATTGGAAACCTGGTTGTCATACTGGGCAGGCGCACTTTTTCTGCTTGTCAGAACCTTGTGAATGAACTCGACAATTACACCAATGCTGTGTTCATTGGAGAACCTACAGGAGAGAATATTAATTTCTATGGCGATAATAACGAACATCTTCTTCCAAACACAAAGACACCGGTTTACCTGTCATTCGCCTGGTGGCAGGATAAGCCGCAGTGGGAGAATGATGACTGGCTCGCTCCTCACGTTGCGATAGATATGAGTTTTGAAGAATACAGAACCAACCAGGATCCGGTCCTGGAGGCGGCTATGAGCTTCAGCGGTGAAGATTTTGTGCTGGATCCCATGCAGTATATGACGATGCTGTATACCACAGGCCAGCAAGAAAAGTTAGCTACGGAAGTTCCGAAGATGATACAGGATCCTCGCTATAAGTTCTTCGATTTTGAAGGAGAATTGAATAATGCCGGCTACAGGCAGTTGAGAAGGGGAGATCCGCAAACGGGGATCGCGATCTTCACTTTTATTACACAGTTGTTCCCGGACTCGGCAAATGCCTGGGATAGTCTGGCGGAAGGTTACCTGGAAGCTGGTGACATTGCGAAAGCCAAAGAGCTATACAATAAAGCACTCTCCATGGATCCCAATGGTCCAACAGGCAAGAATGCCGCGGAGATGTTGCGGAAGATGGAGCGCGGACATAAATAAAATTAGTTCCTTAAGGTCCCCTTACCGTTGTAAGGGGATTTTTATTTCTGAATGCTGCCAGTGTATTCTTTCCAACTATTGATTAAATTTGATAGATGCAAGAGATTCCCATAAACATTGATATTGTAGCTATTGTCACGATAGTTGGTGTTTTCCTTGGGATCTTGCTGGCTATTTTACTATTTGTTAAATCCTGGCGGAGCAATACTCCTAATTTCTTAATGGGCCTGTTCCTGCTGTCCATATCCCTTATGATGCTGGAGGGGTGGTTGAATTATACCGGGTATATCTTTCAGTATTTATGGCTGACAAACTTTTCTGAACCACTCAACTTCTTCGTCCCGCCTATTCTGTACCTGTTTGTTGTGATGCAGTTCAGGGATAATTTTAAGAAGTCGTACCTGTTACATTTCATACCGTTTCTGCACTGGCTGGGATATTGCTGTTTCTACTTTGCGCAATCTGATGCGTTAAAATACAATAACAATATCGAGGTGCTAAAGCTGGACCTACCTTTACTCAATGATGTTGAAGTAGTGTCGAACGTTTCATTGAGTTTTCGGAATTATACCAATCATTTAACCGGCCTGAGCTTTTTGGCCTATATGGTTCTAATATTGAGGTTTCTTCTGAAAAAATCGAAGGAATTGGGTGAGAACTTCTGGAGAACCAAAATTGTACAGCTGGTGTCTGCCCGAAACAGCGCGTATCATCTTGTTGCTGTAGTTATCATCTTCCTTGTAGTGAAGCTTACTTTCGGGAATAACGATCTGGGTGATCATTTCATTTATATCTATGTTACTTTTATGATCATGAGCACTATGGTCCAGATCATGAACAGATCGACCTATTTCGATGAGGTTTCCACTTTTTTTGAAGGCCCTATTCCGAAGTACCGTAAATCATCCCTGAACGATAAACAGAAATCGCGTATCGTAAGTAGTTTGAAGACTGAAATGATCGACAATAAGTACTTCATTAAAAGCACTGCATCATTGTCGGATCTTTCAAGTAATATCGGTGAAAGTTCCCATCATGTTTCCCAGGTGATCAATGAGAAGCTCGGACTCTCTTTTTTCGAGTACCTTGCCAAGCACAGGGTGGAAGAAGCAAAGCAGATCCTGAAGACCGAATTTGGCAAAAAACTTACCATTGAAGAGATCGCCGGACGGGTTGGATACAATTCGAAATCGGCATTTAATACCGCATTTAAGAAGATCACCTCACAAACTCCTTCAGAATTCAGAAACAGTTAAGTGTCTGATAATCAATTAATATATGTTCGAGCCGATAAACTCGAACACCTCGCTCATAGGGAGATTCGTTAAATGGCCGGTTGCTGATTTACATTTGATTCAGAATTAAAAATCGAATGTAATGGAAGCGACAAAACGAATTAAAAAAGAAAGAAAGTATTTCATCGACTGGCTTAGGATCGGGCTCATTATCAGCGTGTTCTTTTTCCACGTTGGGATGATATTCAGACCTGAACACTGGCATGTGAACAGCGAGGAAACATTTGCCTTCCTGGATCCTGTCATGTGGTGGTTACACCTGTGGAGAATGCCTCTTTTATTCCTGGTTTCGGGCATAGGTACGTATTACGCCCTTGGCAGAAGAACCAGCTGGCAGTATGTAAAAGAGCGTTTCAGAAGGCTGTACATACCTTTCACAGTAGGTTTTTTCCTGCTCGTTCCCATTCAGATCTATATTGAGCGAATTGATTTGTACGATTCACTTTGGAGCTACTACCCACATATGTTTGATAACGGCCCTTATCCGGTTGGAAATATCTCATGGCATCACTTGTGGTTTATTATCTATTTATTTCTCATCTCAATGATCGTCGCCCCGTTTCTTTGGTTGACCAAAACCGCGGCTTATAAAAAACTACGCGTCCGACTAATTGGACTAATGAGCAGAAAACTTGGCCTGAACTGGCTGTTATTGATACTGGTAGGCTCACAGTGGATCCTACGTCAGTACTGGCCGGACAGCACTCATGCCTTGATAAACGACTGGGCCTATTTTGTATACTACATGCTCTTTTTCATAAGTGGTTTTATGCTATTCACCAGCGACAAGCTTATTGAAGCATTGACCAGGCAACGCAGGTTATATCTTGGGCAGACACTTATATTCACAGTGTTGCTGTTCACGCTCCGTTACATTTTACCTCCTGTGGAGTACCTGGTCGATGTTTCATACGGGATCACCGAGATCGTAATAGCTCTTTCCTGTGGATTGACGGCTATCGGTTATTTCAAAGCCTATTTCAATAAGGAGAATAAGTACCGAAAGATCCTGAATGAAGCTATATATCCTTTCTATTTGTTACACCAGCCGGTGTTGGTGGTAATTGGCTATATTGTACTTCAGTGGAAGATTTCAACAGGATTTCAGGTAATTTTAATAACTTTAATATCGCTGGTCGTGATCTGTGTACTATACTGGTATGTGATCCGACTATGGAATCCATTGCGATTGATCTTCGGATTGAAAATGAAAAGATCAAAGCCTACAAAAGCTGAGATTCAGGAAGAATCAATGCAGTTACAACCAGTGGTTGAAAGAACTGACTTCAAATAATTCGAGATGCGGATTTTCAGGTCCTTAAGGATATTATTTATTGAAGAAGGCAAGACGCGGAAGTACCTCGTCTATGCAATAGGCGAGATATTCCTTGTGATGATCGGTATCGTGCTGGCTTTCCAGGTGGATAACTGGAATGATGCCAGGATCAAGCAGAAATCGGAACGGATTATCTACCAAAATATCTATGATCAGTTAGAAACTGACCGCCGGGCGCTGTTTGGAGAGAAGGAAATCGATTCACTGAACCGAGTATATATCGATTTTATTTCTGAAACACTCTTGGCAAACGATCGCTCCAGAACCGATAGCATTGGAAAGGTGTTAGTGCATATGCTGCAATATTCCGACTATGACAAACAGAGTGCTATTTACAGCGACATGGTAGGTAGTGGTGAAATAAAGTTAGTTTCTGAAAAGAACATAATTATGGGGCTGCGTGAGCTCGAAGAGCAGTTCTTCTACCTGAACAGGATGGAAGATATTCATTACGACATAATTATGAAGCATTTAGCGCCTTATTTAAGTCGGCTGGTGCGTTATTCAACAGGTGTTGTCACGAATGAGGAGATGTTATATGATTACCAATTGGAAAATTCCATACTATTGACAATGAACGTAATGGACGAAAAAAAAATGGTGTATAACTACACCATAGATAGGATTGACCAATTATTGGCTGAACTTGATTCTATTCTAGAATGATATAATAAAAAACCCCTCGCTCAGCGAGGGGTTTCTTTACTTCGTAAATGTTCTTAACCTACCTGTGAATGGCATAACTACTGGCTCGTGCATAGATCACGAGCTTTTCGTTCCATACTTTCAGGCGTTCATTCCATTTGTCAGAAAGTTTAAATCGTAGTAATTTCTTCATACGCGATCCTTTACGGGTTAGTACTCCATTTAATAATGAACCACAGGAAAGCGGTAGTCGGGAAGACGTGAGGTTGTATAAATGTAAGAAAATTCTTGTACGCCCTGAAATCGTTGTCAAACTATTCGATAAAATGTATTGAAAATCAGATGTTTGAAAGTAATACCGAACCTAAAACACTGTATTTGAAGCTATTTTCGTAAGGAGTAAATAGAAGGTGAACAAAGCTTAAACAGCTCCATTCACCTTTATTTCTATAGGTATACTACCTATTCCCTGATAATACATATATCGAACTATTCCTCAACATACGGCGCACCGGCAGCTTGTAACCTGGTATAGATACCATCCAGTTGTTGCTGTGCCGTATTCAATTTAGTTTCTGCTGAATTAACCTGCTTTTTCACAATTTGCAGCTGCTCCTTGTGCTGTGGAGTAGGGCCATAAGTAGCTCTTTCAATACCACGATAAATAGCAAACATACGTTCTCCCACTGTTGGTTTTCCTTTTTCACCAACCTCTCCTTTGGCCGGGTTTCCGTAATAACTTTCCGATAGCTCTTGTAAATTCCTGATCACCGCACCCAGTTCGTTGTCTATGGTTCCGGGCTTTGCATTGCTTCTCGCCAACGCAACCTGCATGGCTTTCGCCCGCTTCATAGTTGTATTCATGTCGGCGTTAAGCTTGGAAACCGATTTGGACGTATTCTCATAATTTCGCCAGAATCGCGAAACCTCATCCTTAGAGGAACCGGGTAACGAGTTCTCGTGAAGCGGTTTTACACTGAATGATACTGGTCCGTCTAGTTTTTTCGTCTGTCCATTTTCGACCATATACATATCTACGGTGTAATTTCCGGGAGGAGCCATAAATGCTGCCCTGTCGGTATCATTCTTGTCACCCAGGCGTACCATATCCAGGTCCGGGTAACGAAGGTCCCAGCTGATCCTGTTGATACCTTTCTTTGGTTTCGTGTGCAGCTTGCGAACCACAGCCCCGTTGGCATCACTTATCGCGAATACCAACATAGGTTCCTGCTCGTTGATCTCATCGGTAAGAGCATCCCATCCGGGAAACGGTACGGCAGCTGTGTTTTTATTCTTTTCTGAATCCTTCCGCTGCTGTTCAAGCGTCTTAGGTGCATCTTTGAGGTAATAAGTGAAGGTCGCTCCGAAATCAGGATTAGGGGCAACGAAATGCGAATCTCCCTGGCTGCCTCTCCCGGGTCCGAAACTCAGATGCGGACGTTCCACATACCACCAGGCATCACGAACACTGAATAGCTTTGCTTCCTGGTTTATGGTTGCTTCGGAAATATCGCGTAAGGCAGAATAGTCGTCCAGCACATAGTACCCCCTTCCGAAGGAAGCGCCCACCAGGTCGTTTTCCCTTCGCTGAATGGCTATATCCCTGAAGGATATCGTTGGTACACCACCTTCCAGCTGCGTCCAGTTCCTCCCGGCATCCACAGAAAAGTAGAGTCCAAACTCCGTAGCAATGAACAGTAATCCCGGTTTTACGTGGTCCTGTACAAGTCGCCAGACCAGGGTCCTGTTCGGAATCGAACCGGCCAGTGATGTCCAGGAACGGCCTCTGTCGGTGCTTTTCAGCAGATAGGGTTTAAAATCCCCGTATTTGTGATTATCCAGGGCCACATAAACCGTATTTGCATCGAACAGGTCTGCCTTAATATCGTTCACAAATGCTGTTGCAGGGACTCCCGGAAAGTTACCAACCGGAATCCTTCTCCAGTTCGCCCCACTATCCTCAGTGACCTGGATCATTCCGTCATCCGTTCCGGCATAGATCAATCCCTGTTGTTTGGGTGATTCGGCAAGGGAGGTGATGGTATTGTAATTCGACATGGCGTACATATCCCAGGGTGCGTCCCAGCTCTGCTTTTTACCCATTATCGGCAATGCGATTCGTTCTTCATTCTTAGTGAGATCTCCCGAGATAGCCGTCCAGCTATCCCCGCGATTGGTCGATTTCCACACTCGCTGCGATGCGAAGAAGATAGTAGTAGGGGAGTGCGGACTCACAAGTATTGGTGCATCCCAGTTATAGCGTTCGTAGTTCTCGTTCTCCCCGGGCTGCGGCTGAATATCAACCACTTCACCCGTGCTTATATCGATCCTCGAAAGTGTTCCTTCCTGGCGTTCGGCATAAACGATATTCGGGTTGCCCGGCTCTGTCGCGGGCTGGTGGCCATCCCAGTTCAGGATCACGCTCCAATCGCTGTTCTGGATACCGTGTACGTTATCGGTACGTGACGGTCCACGCTGAGTACTGTTGTCCTGAGTACCCCCGTAGATATTGTAAAATGGTTCTGCATCGTCCAATGCCAGTTTATAGAATTGGGTAACCGGAAGATTTTCGACGTACTTCCAGGTCTTGGTGAGATCGAAAGACTCGTACAATCCACCGTCCGATCCCACGATCAGGTAGTTGGGATCATTTTGCCTGAAGGCAATGGCGTGGTTATCCCCGTGCTTGTTGCGCTCGTTCATACGATAGAACGTTTTTCCGCCATCTTCGGAGATCTGCAGATTGTTGTCCATGAGGTAGAGTCGGCCCTCGTGGTGTGGACAAGCATACAGTTCCTGGTAATAGTGAGGTCCGGTACCACCGGATACCGTCTCGCTTACCTTGTTCCACGATCCACCGGCGTCTTCAGAAACATAAATTCCACCTTTCCTCCTGTCCAGTTCAATGGCGGCATAGATCACATCCGGATTCCTGGGTGATATGGTGACCGAACATTTCCCGAGCCAGGATGTGGGCAGGCCATTGGTAAGTTTAGTCCAGTTGTCGCCGCCATCCGTGCTTTTATACAAAGCAGTTCCGGGCCCGCCACCCATATAGGCCGCAACAGTTCGGTGTCGCTGCCAGGTGAAAGCGTACAATACATCCGGATCCCTAGGGTCCATCGCGATATCGGTAGCACCCGTCCACTGATCGTCTCCCAATGTCTTTTTCCAGGTTTGGCCACCATCGGTGGTTTTATACAAACCACGGTCACCGCCCTTGCTCCAAAGAGGCCCTTGTGCTGTTACCCACAGAACGTTGCTGTCGAAAGGATGAATAAGGATTCGCGAAATGTGCTGAGAATCCTTAAGCCCCATATTCTTCCAGGTCTTTCCGCCATTCTCGCTTTTATAGATTCCGTCGCCATATCCAACATGACGTCCTCCCACATCTTCTCCCGTACCCACCCAGATGGTTTCCGGGTTGTTTGTGTCGATGGTTACGGCACCGATGGAATACGAAGACTGCTCATCGAATAAAGGGGTCCAGGTAGTGCCTGAATTTTCGGTTTTCCAAACCCCTCCCGATCCAACGGCTACATACCAAATGCTTTCGTTTTCAGGATGGATGTCAATATCGGCTATCCGCCCACTCATAAAGGCCGGACCAATGCTGCGTAGTTTTAAACCGTTGTAAATATTGTTAGATTCTTCTTTATTTTCCTGTGCTGAAGTGAAACTGAAAGAGCCGAAGAGGAAAACTACGGCCACCCATAGCGATAAAAATGATCTCATAGAATGATGCTGTGTGGTTAGTAATTCTTTAACTGAAGATCATAAAGATAAAAATAAAAATGCCCGCGGATGCGGGCACTATACTTAAAAATATGTGAAATTATTCGGGCGCGTTGGTGAAAGATTCACCGGCATTTTTACTGAATTTGTCCAGTTCTTCCCCGATGGTATCCTTTATGTCTACCGCAGCGTCTTTGACGTCATTCTTGATTTTCCTTGCTTTTGCTTTGAGTTTTTCCTTTTCTTCCGGACTCAAATTCTGATACTTCCAGTAAGCGAAGGCACCACCTGCCAAACCAAGAAGTGCTAATAATTTTCCTTTTGTCATTCTCTATTGTGAATTAATTAATAATCTCCCTTAATACCGGGATTAACTTATTAGTGTAAAAGTTCTAATTTTGTTACGACCTATCTTTTTTTTATTCACTTGAAACGATTTCTGAAATACCTCAAACGCATGTTGATCACTATTGGCATACTGATAATTACTCTTGTCGCCGCATATTTTCTCTTCGTTAATTTCTATCCCAGTTTTGGTGGAGACGTTAGTAAGGCCGATAAAGAAAGGTACAGCCTGTCTGAAAATCACCGCGACGGGGTATTCGTAAATAAAAACCCGGTGTCATTGGACATGAGCTTTGGCGAAATGCTTTCGGTTGCGAGAAAGTTCTTCTTCGAAAAAGTACCGAATGGCCGACCGGAAAAGGATATCAATGTTGAGAAGATAGATTCTGGCTCTGTGGCAAATTATGGAAGTCCGACACGCTTATTCTGGTTCGGTCATTCAAGTTTCCTGCTACAGATGGAGGGTAAAACCATCCTGATCGATCCGGTATTAAGTGAAGTTCCAGCACCTCATCCGCTGCTGGGCCAAAAACGATTCAATTCCGAAGCACCCATAGACCTGGACAAGTTCCCGGCTATAGATGCCGTGATCATTTCGCACGACCACTACGATCACCTGGACTACGAATCCATAAAAGAACTGAAGGGTCGCGTGGGTAAATTCTATGTCCCGCTAGGCGTAGGCGTGCATCTGCAAGCATGGGATGTCCCCGAAGATCGTATCCTCGAACTAGACTGGTGGCAGGAAGTACAATTTGATGGCCTTACACTCGCATGTACACCGGCCCAGCATTTTTCGGGTAGGAAAATGAATAACCGCATGAGCACCTTGTGGAGTTCCTGGGTGATACATTCGGAAGGCGAACGACTTTTCTTTAGTGGTGACAGCGGTTATAGCGATCATTTCAAGGAGATTGGCAAGGTGTATGGCCCATTCGATTTTGCCATGCTTGAATGCGGACAATACAACGAGAAATGGGCGGAAATACACATGTATCCGGAGGAAACTGCCCAGGCCGGAGTGGATGTAAGGGCCGAAGCCATCATGCCAATACACTGGGGAGCCTTCAAACTGGCACTTCACGAATGGACCGATCCGATTGAACGGGTTCAGAAAAAGGCATCGGAACTAGGTATACCGTTAGTGACTCCACGAATAGGTGAACCTATCTATCTCGATAAGCTCCCCAAACCACAGTCGCTATGGTGGCAAGAGTAGTGGAATTCCACTGAAAGGTTTTTCCTTCAGAAATAATCAATCTATATACCTTAAAATTAGTACCTTACGTTAAATAACGGCACGCTTTTATGAGACGTTTCACGATCGTATTGGTATTATTGATGGTTGGATTGTTTTCTTCGGAAACGATTCATGCACAAACCAATCCATCTACCGAGGAATTACAGGAATTCTTTAACGGCCAGCAATTACTGATCACCTACCGTGAAGGGGAAGTGTTATACGGAACCTACTACTTTCTCGAGATCCATTATTGCCCGAATGGCTACTACGGACTCCACGGAAGTACCGTAAAACGAACGGTTCTCGATAACGAACAGCGGTCCAGTTGGCAGGAATACGGCAGCTGGAAGATCACTGCCGAAAATGGCCTTAATGGTATTGAATATGTCAGTTTGCAGGGTGCCCGACAGTTTTATCCTATCTACAAGCTACCTAGTGGTGATATGTTTATCAGTGAGGGAGTGTCCATCGTCAAACAAGGGCTTGCCATCTGCCAGTAGGTCAAGGATCGATCGCTTCTTATATGATTTAGGTCATATTTAATGATCCTTATCTTAACTACTTTGTGATTCTAATTTTCTGAGTCATGAAAAATGCTTTTTCACAGTTAATCGTAGCGTATTTATTTGTTGTACCATTGTTCTCATTGACAGCCCAGGTTCCGGATAAAGACCAGGAGTCGCTGATCAAACCGGAAGTTGAGATATCGAGTAATATTTTCTGGCAGGTTAAGGCGTATCATCCCGATGCTAAACTATTGCGAGTAAAAGCATTTGACAGTGAGGGTAATATCTACGATGTGAAAGCTATCCAGGGATCCGAAAATACAAGTATCCTGAACGTTAAGGCACTTGTCGATGGCAAATATCTGCCCATTAAGCTTATAATGGTTGAGAATGACCGATACCACCCATTAAAGGCGATAACCGAAGAAGGAATGATAATGGATGTTAGGGCGATTACTGATGAGGGTCATAAACTTCCGATAAAAGGTGTGAGTAAAACTGGAAATATTATTCACCTGAGAGCGATTGACGACGGCCTCGAATATTATAATATTATTTCCATTTCTCCTTTCGGGGAAGTAAACCAGGTTAAAGGGCTTAAGATGGTGGATACAGACGTTGAGTCAATTATCAACGGAGTTAAGATCTATGCCCACGTAAAAGCAATAAAGACAAGTTCAGGCGATCTGTAAAAGTCCATAATAGAGTGGTCGGGTAGCAGGTTAGAACAATGTTCTGGCGTAGTTACCCGGCCCTTTTTTATGTCTCCTCCATTTTTTTAGGATAGTGACGAGTAAGGGAAAATCTTTCACACAGGTCCGGATTAGTTCACTATCTTTATAACTCCGCTTTAAAACAACCAAATATTTATCCACATGAAAAAATATGTTGCCCTCCTGGCCATCACTTTGTTGGCCCTTCCCTTTATTGCCTATGCTCAAAAGAATAAAACAGAACAGAAACAAGCCCTCGACACCCTCAATATTGGTGGATTGAGCTGGCGATCTGTTGGTCCGGCACTTACTTCCGGAAGGATCTCCGATATCGCAGTAAACCCGGATAATCCATTCGAATACTATGTTGCAGCTTCTGCAGGCGGTGTCTGGAAAACTGTTAATTCCGGGGTTGATTTCACACCGATATTCGACAATGAAGGCTCGTATTCGATTGGCTGTATCACTATGGATCCAAACAATCCGAACGTGATATGGGTTGGGACAGGTGAGAACAACAACCAGCGATCCGTGTCCTATGGTGACGGCATATACAAAAGTATAGACGGAGGTGCAACCTGGTCTCATATGGGACTGAAGAATTCCGAACACATTGGAAAGATCATTGTGCATCCCGAGGATTCGGATGTGATATTCGTTGCCGCCATTGGTCCGTTGTGGAGTAAAGGAGGAGATCGAGGCCTGTATAAGTCGACCGACGGTGGTAAAACCTGGAAGGCAGTGCTTACTGTCGACGAACATACCGGTGTGAATGATGTGGTTATGAGCCCGGCCAACCCTGATGTGCTCTACGCTTCAACGCATCAGAGACGACGCCATGTTTATACCTATGTTGGGGGAGGACCAGGCTCGGGTATTCACAAAAGTACCGATGGAGGGGAAACCTGGTCCAAGGTCCATAAAGGCCTGCCGGATGTGGAATTAGGAAGAATAGGATTTGCGGTTACTCCTGCAGATCCGCACCTCGTCTACGCTATTATTGAAGCAGCCGACAGGAAAGGAGGCGTCTTCGCAACCACCAATCGCGGTGCCAGCTGGGAAAAGCGAGGAAGTCACGTGACCAGCGGAAACTATTACCAGGAGATCATCGCAGACCCCGTAGACCCGAACACTTTGTATTCCATGGATACCTGGATGTCCGTGAGTCAAGATGGTGGAAGGAATTTCAAAGTTGTGGGAGAGGATTTCAAGCACGTGGATAATCACTCCATGTGGATCAACCCAAAGAATACCGCACATTGGCTTATTGGATGTGACGGAGGGGTTTACGAGACCTTCGATTCGGGAAAGAAGTGGGACTTTAAGGAAAACCTGCCTGTTACACAGTTCTACAAAGTAGCCGTGGACAACGATCTGCCGTTCTATAATATTTACGGAGGTACCCAGGACAATTTCAGTATTGGCGGGCCTTCGAGGGTAATTACGAATCATGGCATCACGAACTTCGATTGGTATATTACGAATGGTGGCGATGGCTTTGAAACTCAAGTGGATCCTAATAATCCAGATATAGTCTATTCCCAGTCACAGTACGGTTTTCTTGTGAGATACGACCGTAAAAGTGGCGAGATCGTGGGAATCCAGCCGAAGGAACGGAAAGGTGAGGATGCCTATAATTTTAACTGGGATTCACCGCTGGTTGTTAGCAGGCATGCGCCTGGCCGACTCTATTTCGCTGCGGACAAATTATTCCGATCCAACGATTACGGGAACAGCTGGGATGTGATCAGTGAGGATCTTTCCCGGGGTCTGGACAGGAACCAGTTGAAGGTTTTCGATCGTGTTCTGAGCATAGATGCCGTTATGAAGAACGGATCTACCTCCTTGTTCGGGAATATCGTGGCTCTATCGGAATCGCCCATAGACGCCAACCTGCTGGCGGTAGGTACCGATGACGGGTTGATCCATATTACCGAAAATGGCGGTCAGAGTTGGCGGAAGATCGACAATATCAAAGGAGTACCTGCGATGACCTATGTGAACAGTGTGTATCTCTCCCGCCACGATACCAACGTGATCTATGCTGCCTTTAATCATCACAAATACGGGGATTTCAAGCCGTATATCTATAGGTCTGCGGATAAAGGAGCAACCTGGACGTCCATTAGTGGGAATCTTCCGGAGCGAGGCAGTGTTTATGCTATTGAGGAGGATACTGTGGATAAGGATCTTATTTTCTGCGGAACTGAGTTCGGTGCGTTTTTTTCACCCAACAAAGGCGGACGATGGAAGGAACTCGCTGCGGGCCTGCCAACAATTGCCGTTCGTGACATCGCCTTGCAGGAGCGTGAGAACGATCTTGTTCTCGGAACCTTCGGAAGAGGATTTTATGTCCTGGATGATTTTTCAGCCCTTCGATCCGTTGAGAACAGTGTTCCCGCCGAAAAGGCCACCATTTATCCGATTCGCGACGCACTGGTTTGGGAACAGAGTTCCCCACTGGGATTACCTGGGAAGGCTTTCCAGGGAGATAATTTTTACACAGCCGAAAACCTTGGACCTGAGGCTCTTATCACCTATTATTACGGTGACAGCTTCACCTCGCTGGAAGATTCCCGTAAGAAGATAGAAAAAGAGCGTATAAAGGACCTGAAGGATGTTAGCTATCCAACCTACGAATCGTTAAAAGCCGAAAGGGAAGAGGCCGAACCACAACTGGTATTCACTATTCGTGATTCCAAAGGACAGGTAGTTAAGAAGGAATTTCAGAAACCATCCCGCGGCATAAACAGGTTCAAATGGAATCTGCGCTATACGCTACAGGACCCTGTCAATTTTTACACCCCTTCTTTTTATAATCCTTGGGAGTCGAGGGATGAAGGGACGCTGGTGGAGCCTGGGAACTATACGATTGATATGCAGTTAGAACAGGACGGTACCTTCACACCCCTCGTTGCTCCTCAATCCTTCGTGATAAAGGCGTTGAACAATACCGTGATGCCTGCCCAGGATCGCGGCGAAAAAGTGGCGTTCCAGCGTCAGATCATGGAACTGGAATCCAAAGTAGGTGAGATGCAGAGCAAAATGGGAGAGCTGAACGATAAGCTCAGGTATATGAAATCGGCCTTGAAAAGATCGGAACAACCTTACGGTAACCTTCTGAAGCAGGTGCTAACCCTGGAGGACAAACTGGAGGATATCGAACACAAACTTTATGGTGACCCTGTGAAGCGTTCACTGGATATCGATCAGCCACCTTCACCGGCAAACAGGTTGGGAATTGTGAGCTACGAACAGAAGTATACCACATCGACGGTTACAAAGACCCACAGGGAAAGTTATGCCATCGCAAAAGCCGAATTGGATGTTTTGTTCGGGGCGCTGGAAAGATTGATCGAAGTCGACGCCAGGCAACTGGAATCCTCCTTCAGGCAGGCCGGAATGCCATACACCCCGGGTCGCGGTACCAAACAGTAATAAATCATATTTTTATTTCCGAAGAACGCCCGATGAGATATTTGTCGGGCGTTTTTCTTGTTATTAAATGGTTGGGATTTTAACACATCTTTAGCATGATGTGCAATCACAGCTTGACCGTTGATAGCCCTGATTTTAGTATTTTTATGGGCCACGAACCATTCTACATCTATGAAATTTACGTCACTACTAGGCAAGTCATTATTTTTCCTTTTCATCACAGCATCACTAACCGCCCAGGATTTTTCGGCATTTAAGTACAGGACCGTCGGCCCGGAACGAGGTGGGCGTGTAACCACGGTAACCGGTACAGCCATGGAACCGGGAACTTTCTATATGGGAGCCACCGGGGGTGGTGTATGGAAGACCACGGATTACGGCGTTAGCTGGTTCAATGTTTCGGATGGATTTTTTGAAACTCCTTCTATTGGTGCCATCGAGATCGCTCATAACGACCCGAATATCGTTTACGTCGGTACCGGATCGGATGGGCTCCGTTCCAACGTGATCAGTGGGCGTGGGATGTATAAGTCGGTGGACGGCGGCAAGACCTGGGAGCATATCGGATTGAAGAACGTAGGGCAGATCGGTGCGGTGGAGATCGATCCGCGTGATCACAATATTGTTTGGGTTGCGGCCATCGGGAATGCCTTCAGGGCGAATCCGGAGCGAGGGGTGTACAAAACTACAGATGGAGGTAAGACCTGGGAGAAGGTATTATTTGTTTCTGAAAAAACAGGTTTCTCAGACCTGGAACTACTTCCCGGAAACCCGAATATCGTCTACGCCGCTGCCTGGAAGGCCGAACGTAGACCCTGGACCATCATTTCAGGAGGTGAGAATTCCGAAGGAGGCATCTATAAATCAATAAACGGGGGCAAGGACTGGGAGAAACTGAAAAAAGGACTACCTCAAGGATTGATAGGTAAGATCGACCTTGCGGTATCTCCTGTGAATTCAAGTATTCTCTACGCGGTTATCGAAGCCCCAGAGAAAGAGGGCGGACTGTACAGGTCCGACGACCAGGGAAAGACCTTCATCCAGGTTTCCAGTGATAAACGACTTGTAAACCGACCCTTTTACTATACCAATATCGAACTGGATCCCACCAACCCTGAAATCGTTTATTCCAATGCCAACCCCATCATCAAATCCACCGACGGTGGGAAGACCTGGGATCGTCTTTATGTGCCTCACGGTGATAATCACGATATCTGGATCAATCCGAACAACCCGGACCTACTCATACAGAGTAACGACGGGGGTGCCAATATTTCCACCAATGGCGGAAAAACATGGTCCTCCCAGTTCAACCAGCCCACCGCCGAGCTCTACCAGGTGGAAGTGGACGATCAGTACCCGTACTGGCTGTACGCCGGTATGCAGGATAATTCAACCACGATCGCCGTGCCCAGTTACCCGCCAACGGCCACACAAACCGCAGGGAAAGGCTATATCATCAATACCGGAGGCTGTGAAACCGGTCCGGCAGTGCCCAAACCGGGTAACCACAATATCGTTTATGCGAATTGTAAGGGCAGGTTCTCAGTTTTTAACAAAACCACCGGGAACGAAAAAGGATATTATGTAGGCGCTTCGAATATTTACGGCCACAACCCGAAAGACCTGGAATATCGTTTCCAGCGTGTGGCCCCTATTCATGTGTCACCACACGATCCTGATGTGGTTTATCACGGCTCACAATATCTGCACAAGACCACTAATGACGGGCAGACCTGGGAAACCATTTCTCCCGATCTCACCGCTTTTGAAGCTGATAAACAGGTGATTTCCGGGAGTCCGATCACCCGTGATATCACCGGGGAAGAGTACTACAGTACTTTGTATTCCATCAGGGAGTCCAAGCTTACAAAAGGACTGATCTGGGTGGGATCCAATGACGGCCTTGTACATATTACCAGGGATGGCGGGAAGTCGTGGACTAATGTAACACCCAAAAAACTCCCGAAAGGAGGAAGAGTGGAATCTGTGGAACCCTCACAATTCAATGCGGCCAAAGCCTATGTGGTAGTGGACAGGCACTTGTTGGGCGATCCCAAGCCCTATCTTTACAAGACTTCCGATTACGGGAATAGCTGGGAACTGATCTCCAACGGAATACCGGCCGATTTCAATGCACGGGTACTTCGTGAAGACCCGATTCGCACGGGACTGCTTTTCGCGGGAACCGAATACGGCGTTTTCGTGTCCTTCGATGATGGTGCCAACTGGAGTGTATTTCAGCAAAACCTACCTGTAACACCCATTACTGATATCAAGATTCATCGAGGCGACCTGGTTCTGAGTACCATGGGGCGTGGATTCTGGATACTGGACAATATCACCAGCCTACGGCAGCAGCCTATCAACAACCTGGGGGAGCAACCTATACTGTTCAAACCCGACACTACAATTCGCTACCGGCGTCCGTTTTCCAGTTGGTCGGATTTCCCGGAATACCCGGAAGCAGCTGTGATCATCGATTATTACCTTCCGATGGAAAACAAAAAGTCAGTGAGCCTGGAGATTATCGATGAGCAGGGCAGGAGTGTGGTGACCATCGCGAGCGACAGCACAGCGGTGTTGGGAACCGAAGTAGTGGAAAATATGGATCTGAGCAGGACCTTCAGATACGTTGATAAATCGTTATCTGCAAAGCCGGGCCTTCACAGGTTCAGTTGGGATATGCGGGAAAAAGGAGCCTGGGCAGAAAGTGAACGCAGGCGATATAAATACGGCCCCATGACAGCCCCGGGAACCTATGTGTTGAAACTGCAGGTAGGCGACCAAACCGCGACCCAACAATTTGAACTTCAGATGGATCCAAGGGTGCAAGCCACTGGAATGACCGTCTCAACAATAAAGGAACAGCTCAGGTTTCAAAGGGAAGTGACCGAGTTACTTTCTGAAGCCCGCTTATACCAGCAGAAGTTGGAAGAGGAAGCCGAAGGTCTTGAAAAGAAGAAGGACCGCGCATCCAAAGATCGATTGGACAAGGTGAATGACGCACTGGATCGGTTGAGAAATGCCGAAGGGGCGTATCCCCAGCAAATGCTGGTTTCGCAGATCGGCTACCTGTTGAATATGGTGAACGGGGCTGACCAGGAGATTGGCGCAGATGCACGGAAACGCTTCAGGGATTTGGGTACGCTTTTTGAAGCCGTGAAGAACTCAGTGAACGATTAATGCAACAATACCTAAAGATCTTACTGAATACCCGACCGATTATTTTACTGACACTACTGTTTGTTGTCACTCTAGCGTCCGGCCAGGAGGCGCTGGAGAAGGTGGAATCCCAATATTTTAAGAACCTTTACAAGCTGAATGACTCTGTTTATCGTTCCGAGCAGCCTTCGGTAAAAGGGTTTAGGGAGCTGGAGGAAATGGGGCTCCGTTCAGTATTGAATTTCAGAAGGCTGAAGGAAGACAAACACAAGGCTCGTTTCACTGATCTCAACCTGGAATGGTTACCCATCAGGACAAAGGAATTAAGTGAAGCCCAGCTGATAGAGGCACTGGCTCTTCTGAATAATGCTGAAAAACCGGTGCTTATTCATTGCTGGCACGGTTCCGACAGGACCGGGGCCGTAGCCGCGGCCTATCGGGTTGTTTTCCAGAACTGGACCAAAGAAGCCGCTATCGAAGAGTTGCGCTCCGAAGGATTGGGCTACCATGAGAATTGGTATCCCAATATCATCGACCTGATCCGAAACCTGGATGTCGAGAAGGTTCGTGCGGAGTTGGAACAGTATTGACGTATTTAGCAACCTTTCGGCTGTTCAGTGAACTTCAGGTAGCCGCCAACCTGCCTGATGGATAGTCGCACTTTCTCCAGGGTGCATTTCGGTTCGATCACGAACTGTAGTTCACCTAGCAGGTAAAAATCTTCGTCTGTGTTCAGTTTTACCTTCTGAAAGTATTTTGTATCCTGTCGCACCCAGTTCACAAGGCCATCCACGAAGGGATGTTCGTCGTATTCCTCCACCGAAGGTGGAACTTCCTCCATTCCGTCTACAATCGAGAGTTCCTCCGAATCGGGCAGGGTTACGGTGAATTTTCCGGAGAAATTCCGCTTTGCGTTTGGCGATACGTAATGAGCCCCATCCGAGAGTTCCATGCTGATCACAAGTTCTGCATTGTTCCCCCTAAGCTTGTTCACACCCAGTTTTATCTGGTATTCGTCTGTTGTGATGGTGTCGTAATAATAGGTGTGGTCCTTCCTGTCATCCAGGATTAATTCCGACTTGTCCAAAAGGGCCAGGTCCTTGTAATTTTCTGGATCCCCTGTATTACAACCGATCAGTAAGGGTAAAGTAATTAAGAAAAAAAGGTATTTCATCTTTGTTCGTTTTAAAGGCTCATATAGCTAAATACACGAGCACTGATTAATGATGAGATAAAACTAGCCGAATGAGTTCTTAAAAGTGTCAAAAGAGTGTAAAAGAAGTGTCAATAGCTGTCAATTATCCTAAAAAAGCCTGTTCTTTACGGAAGAAATGAAGAGAAGAAGTCTGTTTTACGGCCTGCTGGTCATTGTGGCGGTGATCACCTGGATCTATTCCGGCAACCCTGAGACCCCCAAAGAGTATGGATCGAGAAGCAAGATCGTCCTGCGGGAGGTAGGGGACAGGTTGCTGCGAGCCGATAATGACACCACCTCATTGGTCTTACCTGTAAGGGAGCTCGATGAGGGCCTGTACCAGCTTAGTTTCGAAAAGCCTTTGTCCATGGATCCGGGACTGCTGGTAGAAACCTTCGAAAAGAGCCTGGACAATGGCGGTCTTACCAATAATTATATAGTTGAAGTGTACCGGATGAGTGATGGGGAAGTAGCCTACAGCTACGAGATGAATACGGGCAAGGAAAAAACCATAGTCACCTGCCAGGGGCGAGTGCTTCCTACAGATAACTACACAATCATGGCCAGGATGCTTTCCGAAGGAAAAAGAACCCTTGAACTACACTGGGGCTACCTGGCAGGCTTGCTGCTGCTGATCGTGTTGCTTGACCTTTTCTTTTTCAGAAAAAAGAAAGAAATAATAACAAACAATCAATCCGAAACCTATTTTCCGGTGGGTAGTTTCCGTTTCTTTCCCGAGCAGAACAAACTTGTAAAACAGGCCGAAGAGATCAACCTTTCCCGAAAGGAATGCGAATTGCTGGCCATTTTTGTAGAACGCCCCAATGAGGTGATCAAGCGAGAAGAACTGAGCAAGAAGGTCTGGGAAGACAACGGTGTGGTGGTTGGAAGAAGCTTGGACACCTACATATCAAAACTCCGCAAGAAACTACAGGAGGACGACACCATCAAACTTACCAATATCCATGGTGTGGGTTACAAGCTGGAATTGGATTAGACTTTCCTCATAGGAAAAACCCTTCTGGCCTCATAGAAAATTCCCTTTGCAATTTGGGGATTATCCCTTGATTATTCTGAATAACAGTAGGTTATCTTTGAAGTATCCCCTGCGCTGAATAATTCAGAAGTAATAACCGTAAATCTAACCACAATGAAAAACCTAACTAAGTACATTCTAGGAATCCTGGCCGTTCTCACCCTTTTGGTGAATTGTGACCCCGGTAAAACGGATCCGGTAGATCCCCCTGCGGATGATCCATGTGAATACAAAGAACCTCTGAAGCGCGGTACGGTTGAACCCCGTACCGTAAGAGGCGGAGATTTTCCGCCCTTCGAACCGGTGTACGACACACTGAACAAGGAAACAAAGCCGTACTACGTTCCAAACGGCCCCGTTCGTGGTAACCTCGCTCCACTGAACCCCGAGTTCAAAGTGGAAAAACAAGACGACGGGGCCTCTCAGGCCGTTTCGTTCGAAGAATATGACGAAATAGGCGATGCCATCAACGTAAGCGCAGTACTGCCCGAACCAAGTGTGGCCGAGAACGGCCAAACTGTAATGACCACCGGGAACACCTGGATGTCCCTGTCGCTGGACGGCGGACAAACCTTTACCAGTGTGAATCCCACGACCATTTTCCCGAATGACTATGGCGGACTCTGTTGCGACCAGGTACTTCAGTATGTACCCGAATTCGACATTTTCGTATGGTTACTGCAGTACTGGACCTCAGGAGGGCAGAACGCAATACGCATTGCCGTACAGGATACACAGGACGTGCGAGACAGCAACGGTACAGCCTGGACCTATTGGGACTTCACCAATGATGCCCTGGCCGATTCCGGGACGCTGGACTATAACGATATGAGTTTCGGGAATCAGTTCCTGTACTGGACCAGCAGCATTGGTGGGGGAGCGAACCGCTACGTGATCCGGGTGCCACTACAGGAACTGGCCGCAGGCGGTACCGTTAACTACCAGTACACCGGGGCAACTACCGCCTTTTGGTCGCACGTTTCGCAGAACGGATCCAATGCCGTATTCTGGGCAGGTCACCAAAACAACAGTACCATGCTGGTTTACAGTATGCGCGACAATGAGAATTTCTACAGCTGGCGCGAAGTGAACATCAACAGCTGGCCCAACGGGACCATGTCGTCCATCGCTGCCGATGGCAACGACTGGCTGAATGATGCCTCATGGAAGACCTACGTAAGGGCTGCAGCCGTACGTGAGGGGAATGTGATCTTTGCCTGGAATGCTTCGGACAATGGTAATTTCCCGAATACCCATGTGCAGATCGCAGAGATCAACACCAGTTCCTGGAACCTGGTGAACCAAATGCAGATCTGGAACCCTGATTTTGCTTTCGCCTATCCGTATTTCGAGACCAATAGAAAAGGACAGATCGGGATCATTACGGCCTTCGGAGGAGATGTATACGATGCCAGCAGTGGAGTAGGAGTTTGGGGCGATTTTGTGATCTACTATCCAAGACTCAGTTCGAGAAGTTACATGAACTACGGCCACTATCATACCACCAGGCGCTCCGGAACCAATGCCGATGAATGGGTTTCGGCTGGGTTCACTTACGAAACAGATAGTTCTGTAACACCCTACTATGTTAGGTATTCACATTAGTGATTAGTAGCAAACCTAACCTTTTGAAAGCCCGGTACCGTCTGCCTTAACGGTTCCGGGTTTTCCTTTTACTAGATTAAGATCTGGTATCCCTGCATTATTACGGAATTTAATCGTAGCTTTAGTAGCCTGTTAACTAACCTCTCAAGTTCATGACTCATTATTCCATTTTAAATGTGACCCCAACCTCCGAAGACTGGATCCCGGGCTATATACCCGTAGCATCCGAACTCGTTGCCAAACACGGCGGAAAATACCTCTCCAGGACAGTGACTCACGAGCAACTGGAAGGTGCCAATACGCCTGCCGGTGTGCGGGTGATCATCGAATGGCCTTCCAAGGAAGCGGCACTGGCCTTTATGAACGACCCCGAATATGCATCTCACTTAAAAGCGCGAACCGAAGGTTCCAACAGTGAACACTTCCTCCTGCTGGGGCAGGACGATATGGCGCAATAAACACTAACATAAAATAACTTCACAATGCAAACAACATCAACAAAAGCATACGGTACCCAGGCTGCAGATGCAGACCTTGGCCAAATGCAAATAGAAAGACGCGCGCCCCTGGCCAAAGACGTCGAGATCGATATTTTATACTGCGGGGTGTGTCATTCCGACCTGCACTTTGCCCGCAACGACTGGGGCATGACCGTTTATCCTGTAGTTCCCGGGCACGAGATCGTTGGCCGCGTGACAAGAGTAGGGGATGGTGTTAGTAAATACAGGACAGGTGACCTGGTGGCTGTCGGCTGCCTGGTGGACTCCTGCCGAAGCTGCTCCAATTGTGTCCAGGATCTCGAGCAGTACTGCCCCGAATGGGTAGGAACCTACGGTGGTTTCGACAAGCACCTGCAAACACCAACACACGGAGGTTATTCGGAACGTATTACGGTAGATGAGGATTTTGTATTAAGTGTTCCTGAGAACCTTGATCCTGCGGGGGTAGCACCTGTACTTTGCGCTGGTATCACTACCTGGTCGCCATTGCGACACTGGAACGTGAACGAGAACAGTAAGGTGGCTGTGGTAGGTCTTGGCGGACTGGGCCATATGGCGATTAAACTCGCCGATGCCCTCGGTGCCCACGTAACCCTCTTTTCACGATCTCCCGGTAAGATGGAAGATGCTAAAAAACTGGGAGCCGATGAAGTGATCATCTCCACGGATGGCGCTCAGATGGAAGCGGCGATGGGCCGTTTCGATGTGATCATCGATACCGTACCCTATGAGCACGACCTGAATCCTTATATCAATACCCTGAACACCAACGGAACCCTGGTGGTTGTTGGATATTTAGGTCCGCTGGATCCCATGCTGGTAACCGTTCCTATGATCATGGGACGCAGATCTGTGGCCGGTTCACTTATTGGCGGAATTGCCGAGACACAGGAGTTGCTTGATTTCTGCGGAAAGCATAATATTACTTCGGATATTGAAGTGATCGATATGCAGGATATCAATGCGGCTTACGAACGTATGCTGAAAGCGGATGTTAAATATCGTTTTGTGATCGATATGAAATCACTGAAAGGATAATTCAGAAATAATAATAAGAAACAGTTTATGAGAAATTTTAAAACGATGATGGCATGCCTGGTCTGTGTGCTGATCATGAGTTCAAGCTATGGCCAGGATGTGAAGGTAGGATACACCAACGCCGAACTGATCCTGGCCTATATGCCCGAAGCCAGGAGTATGGAACAGTCGTTGGCGACCTTTCAAAAGAAATTGGGAGAGGCACTTCAGACGAAAGAGCAGTATATACAGCAAAAATACCAGGAGTATATTGAATTAAAAGAGAGAGGAAGCCTTTCCGAAGAGAACAGCAAGAGACGGGAAACGGAATTGATGCAGCTCGATAATGAAGTGAAGAAATTAGCTCAGGAATCGGAACAAAAATTAGTTATGAGGCAACAAGAGTTGATGAAACCCATACTGGAGAAATTACAGAATGCCATAGACAAGGTTGCTGTGGCCAATGGGCTTACCTATATCATGAACCAAACCACATCGGCCGGTGTTTCCACTATACTATACGGCCCCAAAGAGAACGACATGACCGAGGCGATAATGAAGGAATTAGGAATCCAGATTCCAAGTGGTAACTAATTTACTCGTATGAAAAAACGAATACTTATACTCGGTTTGATTCTGGCTTTTGGAATGGTATCTGTGCTTAATGCACAGACAAAAATGGGCTTTACCAATGTTGAGCTGCTTTTGAACTATATGCCGGAAATGAAGAATGTACAGCAGTCCCTGGCGAGGTATGAAGAGCAACTCCAGGCACAAATTTCACAGAAGCAGAATGGGTACCAGAAGAAGATCGAGGAATATCAGAAACTTCAGGAAACAAACAGCATGACGCAGGCTGACAGCGAGCGACGTGTGACAGAAATTCAGAAACTCGAACAGGAAATTCAAAATGAAGTTCAGCAAGCAGAGCTTGATCTTTTGAAGAAAAGAGAAGAATTGCTGGTTCCTGTGACCGCCAAACTACAGGAGAAGATCGACGAGGTCGCCCGTGAAGGGAACTTCACCTATATCATCAATAATACTGTTGGCAGTGGAATCCCCACGATTTTGTATGGCATGGAAACCATGGATGTCACCGACCAAATTGCTGCCAAACTGGGGATCAGGTTGGAGTGATTAATTACTTGACCGATTCACACAAAAATACCGCTTGGCCAGGCTTCTCCCTAGTGATCGACTCTGTATTTTCGGATCGAAGTTATGGAGCCAACTGATTTATTCCGAGATTGTTAAATCATAATTGGTGAAAGTATTTTTTCATAACATTTAGAAAGATACTATGGACTAAGAACTCTTCTTGCCGTACTTTTTTGTCATTATCTATTATCCTCACATCCAATTTAGGATCAAACACCTTTCCGCTTGATTTCTCAAGGAACAAGGGTTGTATATGAAATCCCGTAACAATATCGCTATCATCGTAGAAGATCTCCCTGCATTGTACAATAACCAATATATCTGCTTCCAGGCGATGATCTTGAGGCAATATATCGTCGGTTGTTACCAGGTGATCATCCTCTGAAACTCCCATACTATTTCTCAATTCAATAAAACTGATCTGTCCAATTGAATTTAACTCCTCAACACCAGAGAACTCCTGGATCAGCTTTTCCATTATTCTCGCCTGTGTACCAATACCCTCATTAAATTCCTGGTATTTTTTATGCTGATTTAAGGTCACAGCCACACTCTGATGAGCTGAAGATTTTGATGGAGGAACATTACTTGGACTTACCTTCATTGTGACACATCTGGTATACCTGGTAATCGCGTCTTTATTCAGAGACATAGACGATTCGTTGATCATTTCTGAAGACCCTACGTATTTCACATAGCGAAATAATTTATAGTCGGCTTTGGTTATTTGTGAGATACCGGCTTCGAATTTGAATGAATTGAACGATTTTGGAATATTCTTGAAAGTAAATGAGCCTTCCCTGGTTTCTTCGAGATACGCCAGGTCGAGTCTTTCCTGACTATATTTTACATATTGATAGTTTACGTTAAGTGTACTGATCTTCTGAAAGTCACTGGAATACTCACCTTCAAATGTTACGATCTCTTCGTAAACAGGAAATTTAGTGATACTGGTGCCTTTAAATTTTGTTCCGTTCACATACATATCGTCCAAATTGGCATGGATCTGGATGAATTTATTTTCTTCTTTATTATCGTGTACCGTGTTTCCGGTATTGAAGTTCACTGTTTTCTTCTCCATCTTAATGGTAACAGGCACGCTCAGGTTAAGTTGGACTTTTTCAGTCTTTTTTTGCCCGTAGCAAATAAAGGACAGGATCAGGAATAGCATACTGAATTTTGTTTTCATAGGATCTGGATTTAAACTTCCCGTAAATGTATACACCTCCTGCTGACAGGAAATGACCCTCATCATTGTTCGGACCTTCAGCGCGGGATATTTAAGAGAATAATTACGTAACTTTCATAAGAAATACCAATCGCAACAACCAACCTCATGACACATAGAAGAACCTTTTTAAGAACGGCCGCCTTGGCGGCTTTTTCCGCTCCCTTGCTTTCTTTCAACACATCCAGGGAATGGTCCCTGGATCCCTTATTCGACAATTTCAGCGATCCGGAAGACTACTGGAAGATGGTGCGAAAGCAGTTCCCGCTGAAGGAAGGGCAGACCTATTTCAACAATGGGACCATGGGGCCAACGCCCGGCTATGTGCTGGATACCATGATCAACCATATGCTGCACTACAACAAGGAAGCGGCTACCATCGATTACAAGGATGGCTCGGGTCCTGAGTTGCTGAGCGGGTATTTTCCCTATGTCGAATTGAGGGAAAAACTGGCGAAGATCATAAACTGCGACCATAAGGAAATCTCGCTTACGCAAAATGCCACCTTCGGTATGAATTTCGTTGGAATGGGCCTAGATCTGAAGGAAGGGGATGAGTTGCTCAATACCGACCAGGAGCACGGCGGAGGATTTGGTGCCTGGCAGACCCTGGCCAAACGAAAAGGCTGTGTGTACAAGCAGGCCAAGATGCCGGTCCCGGCCAATGACCCGCAGGAGATCGTCGATGCCATATTTAAACAGGTGACCCCCAAGACCAGGGTGATAGCGGTTCCGCATATCGTCTCCGTCTATGGGGTCGTGATGCCGGTTAAGGAGATCTGTACCGAAGCAAGACGCAGGGGGATTTTTACGGTCCTGGATGGCGCGCAATGCGTGGGCCATGTGGACGTGGATGTTAAGGCCATTGGCTGTGACGCATATTATAGTAGTCTGCACAAGTGGATGCTGTCCCCAGCCGGTAGCGGACTCCTGTACATCAGCAAGGATGTGGTAAGTGATATCTGGACCACACTGGCCAGTTATCAATGGGACAATCAGGAGGATCACGGGTTCAGGCTGATGCAATACGGCACCGGCAATGCGGCTTTGATCGCCGGTTACGATGCTTCCGTAGATTTCTTCAACAGCATAGGCAAGGAGCGATGGCTGGGAAGGATCAAAGAATTGGGAGCTTACCTGAGAGAAGGTTTAAAGGAAATTCCACATGTTACTATATCGTCATCAACCAACGAGAAAATGGCAGCCGGGATAACTACCTATGCGGTTAAAGGGCTCACTGGTCCCGAACTTCAGAAAACCCTCTGGGAACGCGAACGACTACAGCCTCGCTCTGTGGGTAACGAACTCATGCGGCACTCGGTGCATATCTATAATTCGAAGGAAGAGATCGACAGGGCGCTGAAAGTGATTCGGGATCTGGGGTAATAATAACTTTGTATCATAATGTACCGCGTTATGTAACTTGAGCTTTGGATAAAAGCGAAAAGTTCTGCGACAGTTTCTTCAAAAATTTTATTCTAAAAGTTTCTTCTACAATGTTAATGGAACACTCGTTACACGCAACGACGGTAGAAGAGTAGTGTAATGTGTGTGGAATGACTATTTTAACACAACCTAAAATATTACCTTTGTATTTATGGCAAGAAGAAAAACAGTAAATCAAACAGGAATATCAAGGGTTGAAGGCATACCCTATCATGATGCTTGGATTGGTTATAGATGTGTTAATTGCAATCAACTAAACAATGTAAGGGTTGGACAAACTTTACTTACACCTGCTGAAGCATTTGATACCGCTGTTTGGGAATGCACAAGTTGTGGATTTATTCATTCTAAAGAATCAGATTTGCCTTTTGAAAATTGGCAAGATGACTACAACTCATCAGAATCGATTACAGCTGAAAGATTTTGGCAAGGATTTTTCAGAACTGCTACTGAACATCCTGAATCTTATTGGAAACAGTGCAATGTTTGTAGTAGAATCCTACCATTTCAGGCTTTTAGTAAACATGCAAAATGGGGTCCTTTAGAAAGACAGATGGAATGTAGAGGTTGTAAAGGAGCAATTAATGCAGTTTTAAATCCAAAAAGAACAAAACAGCAATTGCATGAATCATCAGTGCGTAGAAGAATTGCAGATTTGTTTTTAGATGGAGAAAATGAATTTATTGATATTGAAGAATTATTTAAAAGGTTCGATGGAAAATGTTTTAAAACCAAAAAGAAATTAGACATAAAGGATAGAGGTAGCTGGCATATTGACCATATTTTACCGTCAAAATGGTTATATCCTTTAAAAGTCGAAAATGCAGCTCTACTATCTACCGAGGCTAATTCTGCAAAAAAAGCAAAATGGCCAAGTAAATTCTATACAAATAATGAATTAATAGAATTAGCCAGAATTACTGGTGGAAACTTGAAATTATTTACCGCAGAAAACCCTATTATAAATAGAGATATCGACGTTAATAAAGGAGTAGAACGATATTTACAAGTTCGAGAAAATTCTGATTTACCTAAACGAATAAAAGAAATAAAAAAAATTCTCCAATTTTATAAATTAGTAGATAATTTATCTGAAGAAAATAAAAAACTATTAGGTTTTATTTAAATTAGGAAAGCACCAAATATTGATGACTTGTAACTGTACCTTTATCTCTAATACCATGAGATTCACAATGCGCTACACTTTCATCAAATAAATCAGCAGTTCTAAACCATCTTTTACTTACTTTTTGAAGTTCTTTTGCCATATCACATTTATTACTTTTTCCTAAATGTAATACACATACACCGCCACTTTTTAAACGTTCTCTTGATTGTCTAAATATACCCTCATATATATCAAAGCTTTTCTTTTGCTTTTCTTCTACGAATGAGTTTATTTGATGTTTAAAATCTTTCTCTGACCAACCAGCAAACCATATTCTCAACCAATTTGCTTGATAAAAACGTGTACTATCAAAAAACGGAGGAGAGGTTATAATTGCATCAAGGTTGTTAATCTCTTGAGGCCAAATTGCGTTAATATCTTGATTATAAATCTTACCATTGACAAAGTTTAATGGCAATTCATTATCAAGAGTCCTTTGGACTTTTTCAATCAATTTTTCAATTAAGCTTTTATAAATAAACTCCCCTTGTGGAGCATAAGGAACTATAGGATGTGAACGACGACTCAATGCATATGGTCTGTTTCCGTGCAAAATGTGTAAAAGAGCAGATACCACCAACATTTCACTTGCTGTTTTAGGATATTGTTCATTAATAAATCTTCGTGCTAACAAAATCTCTCTTAAAGTTTGCTTTTCATAATATTCAGAAACTGTTTTATTAAAACCAAAACGTTTTGTTTCATCTAATTCTTTACGAGTGCATTTATTTGAATTTATATATTCAGAAAGAAGATTTATATAATTAAAACAATCATCATTTTTATGAGTATTTACTTTTGCTGATGAAATATAATAAGCAGGTACACTAATATCAATTCCAAAAGATTCAATACCGTTAAGAGATGCTTCAAATGGGATTGTGCCAACACCTGAAAAAGGATCCAAAATTCTTCCTCCTTGTGGAGCAAATGTTGTAACTAATTGGTTCGCAATAGATGGCTTTAATTTACCTTGATAAGAACATAAAGAATGGTTAGAATGTCCCCAATTTCTTTTTGATAATGGTAATTGTTGATGTGGTAAATTAGTTTTAAAATTTTCCCATTTCTTTTTTCCAAAGTATGTTCTACTTTTTCTTTTTTTACCGTTTAACTGTTGAAATTCAAATACTAAAAGGGTTTGGCTTAAAACTGTTTTATTCCTCGACCTACGTTTACGAAGCAATTTTTTTTCAACGAATTTATAGTTTAAAGTCTCTAAAATTTCAACTAATATGTCATCTGTAGCAATATGAACATTAGAAAATATTGAATCTCCAATATCAATTAAAACTTTGGAATCATTTTTTAAATGATTCTTTAGGCTATTGAAAATTTGATGCATTTCCTCAAAATAGTTTAGAGCCATTTGTGGTATCCGCTTATCATATGCATTCTCAACTAACGAAACCATAGTTTTAGTTAGGATAGCACTACAAGAACAGATATCAATATCTTTAATTTTCTTATCAGATTTTTTACTAACATCATTAATTCCACTTGTCAAAGCTTGGTTTCTAAAAACTCTTAAATCATTTGGAGATTGTAAATATTTTAAAAACCATAATTCTAATTTTGTATTTCTAAAGTAATTTGTTCCATTCAAATATGGTGGACTTGTAATTACAGCACTTATTTCTAAATTATTAATATACCCAATATCTTTGGCATTTGAAATCAATAATTCTGGTGCAGTTTTTAATTTAAAGTCCATATTTAGAATGTCTTCAGACATTTCTAAAAGTTTTTTTGGTAAGAAGTCCTCTAAAGAGGTAGTATCTTTTTTTAATTCCTTTTCTGTTTTAAATCTAACATCTCCAGCTTTTTTTAAATTTGAAATTGGAAGTAAAGAGGAAAGAACAGCAATAGTTATTAAATCTGCTAATAATTCATCTTCTAATTTAAGAATGTCAAT
>JAUIIU010000101.1 GCA_030431695.1 Bacteroidia bacterium
ATGGGATCCAGGTGTATCCAAACCCCGTCTCCGGTTCGGTTAACTTTGTAATTCCCGGCGCGTTGGAAGTGACTCACATATCGCTCTACGACAGCCTGGGGAAATTGCTTTATGAAAGATCCGGTGAGTTGACTGGTGAGATCACTTTGGATATGTCGGAGTATGCCTCCGGAATTTATATCCTCAAGATGCGTAATTCCGAAGAAACACAAAGCCGAAAACTTATAAAGGAATAAAAAACAGTTGCGATCGAAGTAAATTCTGGTTTAATAAATCATGATAAAAGCCAGTAATCACAACTCAAACGTTGTAGTAGGTTTTCGCATGAAAACCACCGCGAATAGGCTATGTTTCATATCTTTACCCACTGAAAAACCAATCAGAAATGTATAACCAATCCAGGGTTGTAATCGAAAATATCTCGCCACTGATAAACAGCGGCGTATTGCCAGTAAGAAGCATCGTAGATGAGGCCGTTCCTGTTTCGGCAGACATACTTGGTGACGGTCATGATATAGTGGCCGCATGCCTGTGTTTCAAGCACGAACGTGAGAAGAAATGGAAGGAAATTCGAATGTTACCTTCGGAAAATGACCGTTGGCACGCTTCATTTGTAGTTGAAAAGCAAGGATTTTACCGTTATAAGATCCAGGGATGGATCGATCCCGGTCTCAACTGGCAACACGGAATAGGACGAAAACTCGAGGACGGACAGCATGTGAACAGTGAATTACTGGAAGGGGCGGAAATTCTGGAAGGATTACTGGAGAGTGTTTCGAGAGACGAAAAGACCTTCCTCGCCGATTGTGTAACATCCTTTCGGCACCCGGGTGCATACGACAAGGCCGTGCATATGGCGGTTTCGGAACAGCTACACCAACTTCTGGTAAAATACCCTACCAAGCCACTATTCAATGAGACTGCAGAATTCGATGTATATGTAGATCGGCTAAAAGCTCGATTCAGCACCTGGTACGAATTCTTCCCGCGCTCCGCTTCAGAAACAGAAGGACAACATGGTACTTTTAAAGACTGCCTGCGCTTACTACCACGTGTAGCGGCCATGGGTTTCGACACCCTGTACTTCCCTCCTATCCACCCCATTGGGGAAGTGAACAGGAAAGGAAAGAACAATACAACCAATGCCCAACCCGGTGATGTTGGTTCTACCTGGGGAATAGGGTCTAAAGACGGCGGACATAAAGACATTCATCCTCAACTGGGAACCGTTGCCGACTTTAAGAAGGTCGTAAAGGCAGCCGAAAAGCTGGGGATCGAAATAGCAATGGATTTTGCATTACAGGCTGCCCCGGATCATCCCTGGGTAGAAGAACACCCGGAATGGTTCAAATGGCGCCCGGACGGAACGGTTCAATATGCCGAGAATCCTCCCAAGAAATACCAGGATATCCTTCCAATTTACTTTGAAAGCAAGGACTGGAAGAACCTGTGGAAGGAAATGCTGGACACCGCCCTTTACTGGGTGGAGGAATGCGGGATTAGGGTATTCAGAGTGGATAATCCACACACAAAGCCGTTCTATTTCTGGGGATGGCTCATTGCTGAAGTAAAGAAGAAACATCCTGATGTATTGTTTCTTTCTGAAGCATTTACAAAACCTAAGGTCATGCATCAGTTGGCCAAACAGGGATTCACCCAATCCTACACCTATTTCACCTGGCGTAATTCGAAGCAGGAACTCATCGAGTACCTGGAAGAACTCACCAAAACCGATCAGCGGTATTTCTTCCGTCCGAATTTCTGGCCGAATACCCCGGACATCAATCCGTGGTCCCTTCAGGGTGGAAACGAGGCCATTCACCTGTCGCGATATTTCCTCGCCGCTACTTTGAGCTCGAACACAGGGATCTACGGGCCAGTGTACGAGTTTATGGAGAGCGCGGCCCTTCCTGGACGTGAGGAATATCTCGATTCGGAAAAATTCCAGATCCGGCACTGGGATTGGGAAAAGGAGAATAAACTAACCACCCTGATCTCGAAGATCAACCACATACGGAAAGAACAACGGTCGCTTCAGCAAACCAATAATATTGAATTTCTCTCCGTGGAGAACGATCAATTGCTGGCGTACTACAAATTTAGCGACGATCGGGCAGATGAGACGATGATGATCGTAAACCTGGATCCGTACTATGCTCAAAACGGCTGGGTTCAGTTACCGCTTCAGTCAATGGGGATTCACCCGGGGCATCGCGTAACTGTTACCGACCTGATCACCGGCAGTAGTTATCACTGGGACAAGGAGTGGAATTTTGTGGAATTGCATCCCGCCCTGCCCTTTCACCTGTTCAAAATCAGTAAGTAATGGCAAAGATGGAATCTTCAAAATCTAAAAAGCGTCCGAATTTCGACCTGTCCTGGGAAGAGATCATGGACAACGAAGATTTTGTAAGTATGTTCCTTTCGGAAGTACTCGAAGAGTATATTCAGAAACAACGATGGTATGGTGGGAAATCCAGCAAGCTGAAATACATTGAGCTTACGGAGTATTTTCGTATTCAGCATAACGAGGAAATGTATTACGGCCTCATACTGGAGGTGAATTTTGAAGAGGCCTTTTTTCAGCATTACTTCATCCCGATTGCCTTTGTTACCGACGAGAGTTATGCCAAGGAAGACAGGATACTGCCACTCAGCATTCGTGGAAACGATGGGTATATCATAGACGCTATCAACCTTGAAGCATTCAGGAGAGTGGTTTTCGAGCGAATCCTTAACGCCCGTCCCAACGATACAACCAGGGTTCAGTACCACAAAGGCGAACGTCTTGCCGAGACCGAGTACAGGTCGTCTCGAGCCATGGGTATGGAGCAGAGTAATACTTCGGTGATCATCAACGACAGCTGTGTGATCAAATTCTTCCGAAGGATCTACGCCAACAAGAACCCGGATTACGAAATGTCGTTGTTTCTTTCAGACAAAAAAGGATTCAAAAACACACCGGCATACCTGGGCAGCTTAAATATTATCGATACGGACAACCTGGTCGTTACCATTGCCCTCATGCAGGAACTGGTGGAAAACAAAGGTGATGCATGGGAGTATATGCTGGGAAAACTGGATAAGATCTTCCGAAATCTCAGCGAGAAGGGAATCGACATTGACCGGCTTCCCACAACCGAGATGTTCCTCCGATTACCGCTAAAGGATGTTCCACACGAGCTTATCGACTGGGCCGGGCTGGACATCTTCCAGAAACTACAGAAACTCGCTCAGCGTACCGCCGAAATGCACATTGCTTTGGGTTCGGAGTTCGAAGATAACAATTTTACACCCCAGCATTTCAACATGGATTACGAGGTCTGGTTGAAGAACAGGTTGCTGTACCAGTTTCAGAACCGCCTGAACACGGTGGAGAACAATATGCACAAACTAAAGGGTGAGACACTCAGGCTCGCCAAACAGTTCCTGGAACAAAAGAATGAGATCCGAAATCGATTCCTGGCCTACGACTGGACCAAACTGAAGGGAGAACGAATTCGCGTTCACGGTGATTACCATCTAGGGCAGGTTTTGGTGACCAGGAACGATTTTTACATACTGGATTTCGAGGGTGAGCCCGAAAGCACGATCCGCGACAGGGTTGTGAAACAACCCCCGCTCAAGGATGTTGCGGGGATGTTCCGCTCCTTTCATTACGCGGTATATGCGACTATATTCAACAACAAAGATTCTTATCCTTACCCCATTGAACAGCTTTATAAGGCAGGCGAATGCCTCTATCGTTATTTCATAGGGGTTTTTCTTGAAACGTATACCCAATTGATCCAGGATGCCAATCTCAACATTGGATACAACCAGGAACGAGTTTTTATGCTGAAATATTCCATGCTGGAGAAGGCGGTGTACGAACTGGGCTACGAAATGAATGCGCGTCCGCTCTGGGCCATAATCCCACTGGAAGGCATCAATTCTATCATGAATGAACACTAATATGAGCAAGGTTATTCCACATAGTTTTTTTTCTGAATTCGACATCGACCTCTTCAAGGCCGGTAAACACTTCCGACTCTACGAAAAACTCGGAGCGCACATCACCGAGGTCGATGGGGAAAAGGGTGTGTACTTTGCCGTATGGGCGCCTTCGGCCAAGGCTGTGTCGGTTATAGGTGATTTCAACTACTGGATCGAAGGTGAACACCCTTTGAATGTGCGTTGGGATGATTCGGGCATTTGGGAAGGTTTTATTCCAGGAGTTGAACAGGGAGCTACCTACAAATACAAGATCCATTCGAATCATGGGGATATCAAGACCGAAAAGGCCGATCCGTTTGCCTCGCGATGCGAGCATCCACCTAAAACTGCGTCAATAGTTTGGGATACACAGTATAACTGGAAGGACGATAAGTGGATGAAGCAACGAAAGAATGTCAACCGTCTCGACAAACCGTTTTCTGTGTATGAAGTTCATTTGGGAAGCTGGATGTACAACACGGAAGAGAATAGGCCGATGAACTACCTCGAACTGGCTAAGGAACTCACGGCCTACCTTAAAAAAATGAATTTCACCCATGTGGAATTCATGCCGATCATGGAATACCCCTACGATCCGTCGTGGGGTTATCAACTAACCGGTTATTTCGCACCCACCTCAAGATTCGGTAAGCCTGAAGATTTCATGCTGCTTGTTGATGAACTTCACAATAATGGCATAGGTGTGATCCTGGATTGGGTTCCCTCCCACTTCCCGGAAGATGCCCACGGACTCGGTTTCTTTGACGGTTCGCATCTCTACGAGCATCCGGACAGGCGACGGGGATATCACCCGGACTGGAAGAGTCTTATCTTCAACTATGGAAGGAACGAAGTAAGGGCCTTTTTGATCAGCAATGCGATATTCTGGCTGGATAGATTTCATGCAGACGGGCTACGGGTGGATGCCGTGGCCAGTATGCTATACCTTGATTATTCGCGAGAGGACGGAGAATGGGAACCAAACCAGTTTGGTGGCAGGGAGAACCTGGAGGCTATCTCCTTCTTCAAAGAACTGAATGAGGAGATCTACGGTAGCTTCGAAGGGGTACAAACCATAGCGGAAGAATCTACTTCCTTTCCCATGGTCTCCAAACCCACCTACATCGGCGGACTTGGATTTGGTATGAAGTGGATGATGGGCTGGATG
>JAUIIU010000102.1 GCA_030431695.1 Bacteroidia bacterium
TGTCCGAGAATATTGATCCCAGGTTCTCCCGGAGGTCCCTGGTCTCCTTCACAGGAAGTTAAGATGATAGTGGTTGACAAAGCGAAGAATAAGAGTAGGTTTTTCATAATTTTATGTGTTTTCGATTAGTGGTCTCAAAAGTCGTACCATCTGTAAACCGTATCAAAAATATTGGTATATATTTTGCCATTCAATAAAAATGAATAAAACTTTTATCACTAACTTTAATCACGATTTAAAACCATAGCCATGAAATTCAAGAAATCTATCTCACTTCTAGCAGTTACAATTATAATGGTAGCCTGTGCCACCAATCCTTTTACAGGTAAAAAGACCATGGCGTTGGTTCCAAATTCACAGATCTTCCCGATGGCCTTTCAGCAGTACGACCAGTTCCTTTCTGAGAACAAGGTGATCACGGGAACTGCGCAGGCCAACAAGATCAAGAAGATAGGGCAGGAGATCGCAACAGCCTCGGAGCGTTGGCTCAATGCCAATGGGTATGCGGGATACCTGAAGGACTACAAGTGGGAGTACAACCTGGTGGATGATCCGGCGGTGAATGCATGGTGCATGCCCGGTGGTAAGATCGTCTTCTATACAGGAATACTTCCGATAGCAAAGAACGACGCCGGGATCGCAGCGGTGATGGGTCATGAAGTAGCACACGCACTAGCCAATCACGGTCAGCAACGTATGAGTGCCGCGCAATACCAAGGATTAGTTGCCGTTGCCGGAAATGTTGCGCTGTCCAAAGATCCCAAGGCTCAGCAGGATTTCAATAAATACTACGGAATAGGTTCCACAGTGGGAGTAATGTTGCCCTTCAGCAGAAAGCACGAAAGTGAAGCAGACCGTATCGGACTCACTTTGATGGCTATGGCAGGATACGATCCTACCGAGGCTGCGGAATTGTGGAAGAGAATGCAACAAAACAGTGGGGGACAGGCCCCGCCGGAATTTCTGAGCACACACCCTTCCAGTCAGACTCGTATCAATAACATCACGGCATGGGCTCCGGAAGCCAAGGCCGAAGCACGTAAATTTGGCGTTACCAGTTTCAGAAGAAACTAGTTCGTCTAAAATATTTTAGTACTTTAGAAGCTGCCAATTCAAGGCAGCTTTTTTTATGGCCAACCTACCAAAAGGAAGTAAGAAACTTTTAAATGCCTGGGCATTTTACGATTGGGCTAACTCCGTATATAGCCTGGTGATCGCCTCGGCCGTCTTCCCGATCTTCTACGGTGCGCTTACCCTGGTCAAGGACGACGAAGGAAACATTCTCGATGATACGGTAACTTTCCTGGGTTTTGACTTCAACAACGATACGCTGATAAGCCTGGTGACGGCCAGTGCTTTCCTGGTCGTTTCATTTCTGAGCCCTTTACTTAGCGGCATTGCCGATTATGTGGGAAACAAGAAAGTTTTTATGAAGTTCTTCTGCTATCTTGGTGCCTTGTCCTGTATCGGTTTGTATTGGTTCGACCTCGATTATCTGTGGGTAGGACTTTTGTGCTATTTCCTTGCATTGATAGGCTTTTGGGCCAGCCTGGTGTTCTATAATTCGTATTTACCGGATATTGCCTTTCCCGAGCAGCAGGACAAGATAAGTGCCAAGGGGTATTCCATGGGGTATATCGGAAGTGTACTACTGCTTATTATTTGCCTGGCAATGATACTGATGTACGATACCTTCGGATTTGAGGACGAAGGCCTGCCTACTCGCTTGTCGTTCGTACTTACAGGTGTTTGGTGGATCGGATTCAGTCAGTACACCTATTATTACCTCCCGAAAGGAAACAAGAAGGCCAAATTCAGGAAAGATGTACTCTTTAATGGCTATCGCGAATTGAAGATGATCTGGGGAAAGATGAAGCAAAACGTGTCGCTCCGAAGATACCTGGGGGCGTTCTTCGTGTATAGTATGGCGGTACAGACCATAATGCTGGTGGCAACCTACTTTGGTATCGAAGAGCTGGATTGGGGGACAACCGACAGCACCACGGGATTGATCGTAAGTATATTGCTTATTCAGCTGGTGGCCATCCTGGGAGCCTATCTCACATCCAGGTCCTCGGGAAAATATGGTAATATCAAGACACTCATAGTCTTAAACATCATATGGATATGTATTTGCGTATACGCCTATACCATTACTACGCCAACCCAATTTTATGTTACGGCGGCCTTTGTTGGCCTGGTAATGGGAGGAATTCAGTCCTTGAGCCGATCCACGTATTCTAAGTTCATCCCGGAAGGGGAGCCGGACACCGCGTCCTATTTCAGTTTTTATGACGTTGCCGAAAAGATCGGTATCGTGATCGGTATGTCAAGTTATGGATATGTCGCTCAGGTCACCGGAAGTATCCGCTACGCAGTTCTATTCTTTATCACATTTTTTGCTATCGGCCTCATCCTGCTTTTCCGAGTTCCGCGGAATAAATAGGATATACCGTCCAGTAAGCTCTATTATTGTTTCGGTACTGAAAGTGTTGATCTAAGACGCACGAGTCCTTCAACTTGTAAAGATTTTAGCTGTTTGCACCGTTAAAAAAGCGAGATGAATAGACAATTTTTACTTATGTTTGCGTTAATTACCAAGGAAAACTTACTACTTATGAAGAAATTTCAACTAGTTAGCTGGATATCGTTATGTTTTCTGGCGCTACAATTCTCCTCATGTGACAATGAGCCCCTCGAGGGAGAATTTCCCCAGCCGCAGCAGATAAATGCCGAAGAAGGACAGTTTGTAGCCTCTATTGAGGGAGTAGAATTCTTAGCCGAATCTGCCGGTGCTGCTTTCGATCAGTTCGGGAATTTCGTGGTCAGTGGTCAGAAATCTTCTACAGGAGAGATAATTACCATCGCTGTGGCAAATGGTGCGGTGGGTACCTTCGACATTACAGGGACGGGAGATGCAAATGCAGGTGTGTATATAGATGCGGATATGCCTTTGTATCCTTTCACAACAGATGATGATTTTGGTGGCAGTGGTATCCTTGAGATCCTCGAGATCGACATGGAAGCCATGACAGTAAGCGGGACCTTTGCAATGGAAGTGGGGCGTGAAGCTGTGGATTCGGAAGGAAACCCGATAACCGATGGAAACGGAAACCCCGTCATTCAGAATATATCAATAACCAACGGTGCCTTTAACGCCATCCCTTATATCGAGGAAACGACCGGCGGCGGTGGCGGCGGTGGTGGCGGCGTGAACATCAATGATTCATTCTTTGCCAAAGTTGACGATGTTGATTTTGTGCCGGAAACACTTACGACCACACGAAATATAATTTCGGATGTTCCGATGATCAATATATTTGCGTACAACCTTGAAGGTGAAAAGATCCGTATTGATATTCCTGAGTCCCTTGGAACAGGGACTTTTGCGATGGAACAACTATCGGATGGTACCAAACTAATCGCACAATACAATGCCGGAACGGGAACTGAAGACCTTTCTTCAAACCCGGGTACCATAGAGATCACCGAATTCAATACCCTGACAGGTCGTATCGTGGCGAACTTCTCGTTCACTGCTACCGATCCACTCGGACTTGATCCGACGGTGGTAGAGGTCACCGAAGGGGCCATGGAGGTTCATTACGAACCGGGAGCAACTAATCCCTCTAATACCATGATCGCCTCCATTGGAGGTGCAAGCTGGTCTGCGGACTTTGCCGATGCTTTCGAATTTGACCTTTCCGGTACTCAAACCGTTACTGCCAGGGGATATAACAGTACTACAGGTGAGTCTATCGAGATCACCTTCCCAAAAGACCTTGAGCCGGGAAGCTATGATTTTGTGAGTATGACGGTTGCAGGTGAATCGGTTGCGCGTTATTATCCGGCACCGGGTGGAACTGAGTTTACATCCACAGACGGAGCGATCATAGTGATCACGAATGAACTTGAAATGGACGGAAGCATAAATGCTGCTTTCCTCTTCTTTGGTGAAGACCTTAGCGGAGGCGATCCAACCACTTACAATATTACCAGTGGGGAATTCACGGTAGAGTTACCCTAAGAAACCCTATTGCATAAAAAAACCGCTACTTTCTTTACGATCGTAGCGGTTTTTGGTTTTGGCCGGTTATTTAGTTGGAACTGATTCGTCCCGAACCTGATACCTTCGTATCCCGCTGTTCAGGATTACCGTTGTATTGAATATCTCCCGATCCGCTTACGCGAGCCTTCAGGGACTTGCTGGCGTAAACCGAAACGTCTCCGGAGCCTGATACGGTTGCGTCTGTATTCTGAGACCTGAGGTCATCCCCGTCGAAATCACCACTACCAGTCACTTTTACGTCCAGGTTCGTGGTAGTTCCCGATACTACGATATCGCCGGAACCGGTTACGGTAGCATCTACGGTAGTAGCCGCCACATCCAATTCTATATCTCCGGAGCCAGTTACTTTGATCATAAGGTTATCGGCCGTAATCGCATCCTCGGTATCAATATCTCCCGATCCTGTTAGAGATACTTCAGAAATATCATTGAAGGGTACATAAACGTGTATTCCTTTCTTGGTTTTAAGCGAATGGTTCTTTTTAGTCCTTACCTTCAAAATGTTGTTCTCTACTTCAACAATGATATAATCCTGCAGGTTTTCATCGGTCTTTACCACGATAGTACCTTCCGATCCTTTTTTTAGGTGAATGTCCATCGAACCAATCCCCTTAATTCCGTCGTAATCCGAAGTGTTCACCGTACGTGAAGTAACGTTACCATTACCTGTGATCTTTTTGTTTCCCCATTGGGCTGAAACGTTTCCTGTGCCCAGGATCACTAGTCCCAGTGCAAGTGCATACTTAAATAATCTGTTCATTTTTGTTTGTTTTTTGATGACTATTGTTTCTTTAATGTGACTCCGCCATAGGTGGAGTTTATGTTTATGGTATTCCCGGAATTCTGACTTCCGTGATATCCTTCGTATAATTTATTGGAACTGCTTTTATCGCTGCGCTGGATATTGATATCATCGCTCGTATTGAATCCCGCGTATGACAGCTTCACTACAAAATTAAAATTCCAATTGGAGGCGTATCCTAGTTTCACCCCTGTGTAATCCGACTTGATCACCACTTCCTTCACACTAGAGGTGAGCTTATCCACATGA
>JAUIIU010000103.1 GCA_030431695.1 Bacteroidia bacterium
TCATGAGGCTCAAAGGAGCAACCGATTGAAACTTGATACCATGGAAGGAGTTAGTTGCTGGAGAGAGCAAAGACCGATTCAGAAGGTGGGTCTCTACATTCCCGGAGGCTCCGCACCGCTGTTCAGTACGGTCCTTATGCTTGCAATACCAGCAAAATTAGCGGGTTGCGAAGAGATTAGTATATGTACACCGCCAGGTGAGAATGCTGCCATTGCTCCTGAAATTCTCTATACGGCAGATTTATGCGGGATAAAAAGTATTTACAAAGTTGGTGGAATTCAGGCGATTGCAGGAATGACCTTCGGAACGGAGAGTATCCCAAAGGTCTATAAGATCTTTGGCCCGGGAAACCAGTTCGTGACGGTTGCCAAGCAGTTGGCTACCAAATACGACGTGGCCATCGATATGCCGGCGGGGCCTTCGGAATTGCTGGTTTATGCCGATGAATCTGCCAATCCGTTCTTCGTGGCATCCGATCTGTTGAGCCAGGCCGAACACGGTCCGGACAGCCAGGTAATCCTGGTTACTACAAGTGAAGCTGTCGCCAAATCAGTTTCCGAAGCAATAGAAATTCAGATAAAAACACTTCCTAGAGCCAATACAGCCAGTTCGGCTATGGCAAATTCGAAACAAATACTGGTGAAAAATAGGGAAGAGGGAATAGCTCTGATCAACGAATATGCGCCGGAGCACCTTATTATTGTTGCGAAGGATGAGGACGAGATCTGCAAGGAGATCCATAACGCCGGTTCGGTATTCGTTGGGGCCTATACGCCTGAAAGTGCAGGTGATTATGCATCGGGAACTAACCACACCCTGCCTACAAATGGTTATGCACGGCAATACAGCGGACTCAACCTCGATAGTTTCACCAAGAGCATCACCTTTCAGAAGATCACCAAAACAGGACTACGAAATATTGGCCCGGCTGTAGAATTAATGGCTTCCGCAGAAGGTCTGGAAGCTCATAAGAACGCGGTTAGCCTGCGATTAAAGGAAATAGAAAATGAGTAAGGCATTCGATCTAAACAGGCTCATCCGGCCGTCCATAGGTAATCTCAAGCCGTATAGTTCGGCCAGGGACGAATATACCGGTTCTGTGAACGATATGATCTTCCTGGATGCTAATGAGAGTCCGTTTGATACCGGTGTGAACAGGTACCCCGATCCACGACAGCGCCAACTTAAACAGGTTTTCTCGGCGTTAAAGGGAGTGCCTGTGGGTAATATTTTACTTGGTAACGGCAGTGATGAGGTGTTGGACCTGTTGTTCCGGGCATTTTGTGAACCGGGTGTCGATAATTGTATCACACTTCCACCTACCTACGGGATGTATAATGTACTCGCTGGTATTAATAATGTGGAGAACCGCGAGGTATTGCTTAGCGATGGTTTTCAACCCGAGATCCCGGGTATCGAAAAAGTGATGGATGATCGATCAAAATTGCTTTTTGTGTGCTCACCAAACAACCCGACCGGAAATACCATGGATGCCGGAACGATACGAACGTTGCTGAAGCGCTTTGAAGGAATTGTCGTTATTGATGAAGCCTATATCGATTTCACCGAAACGAATAGCTGGCTGAATGAACTGGGTGATTTTGAGAACCTTGTAGTGGTTCAGACCCTTTCTAAAGCACATGGTATGGCCGGGATACGCCTTGGGATCTGTTATGCTTCGGCCGCTATTATTGGCGTGCTTAACAGGATAAAAGCCCCTTATAATGTGAATGAACTTACCATAGCACGGGCGATTGAAGGATTGAGGGATACCGGTTATTTTCAGGAAAGGCTCTCAATGATCAATTCTGAAAAGAAACAAATGCGGGAAAAACTGGATGAAATTGAATTTATTGAGTGGGTCTTTCCTTCGGAAGCTAACTTCTTCCTCATCCGGGTGGACAATGCCAATCTTCGTTACGATCAGCTCATCGAAAAGGGTGTGGTGGTTCGGAACAGGCACGGTCAGCCACTTTGCGAGAACACCCTCAGAATAACAATTGGAACGCCTGAAGAGAATTACAGGCTGATTCAAATTCTACAAACTATCTGATATGAAAAAGAAAGTATTATTTATCGACAGGGATGGAACTTTGATTCGCGAGACAGCCGATGAACAGATCGATGCCTTCGAGAAGCTCGAGTTCTACCCGAAAGCCATCGCTAATATGGCGAGGATAGCTCAACAGGTGGATTTTGAGCTTGTCATGATCACAAACCAGGATGGATTGGGAACCGATTCCTTCCCGGAAGATACTTTCTGGCCTGTACATAATCTCATGCTGAAAACCTTCGAAAATGAAGGAGTGATATTCGATGAGGTGTTGATTGACCGTAGTTTCCCTTCGGATAACGCTCCAACTCGCAAACCGGGAACAGGGATGCTCACAAAATATCTAAGCGGGAACTATGACCTGTCAAATTCATTTGTGATCGGTGACCGGCTAACCGACATAGAATTGGCGAAGAACCTGGGCTGCAAAGGAATTTACATCAATGACAGAACCCACCTGGGAACTTTCGAGATCACGGTGGAACGAACCGAATTAGATCCTATTATTGCCCTGGAGAGTAATGACTGGGACGAGATCTTCGCCTTGCTGAAACTGGGCACGAGAACCTCAGAAGTACGCCGGAAGACAAATGAGACCGATATCTCTATCAGCCTTAACCTGGATGGTTCGGGAAAGAGTGATGTCGATACAGGGATTGCTTTTTTCGACCATATGCTTGATCAATTATCCAGGCACGGTCAACTGGATCTGAAAATAAGGGTTCAGGGGGACCTTGAGGTGGATGAACATCACACCATCGAGGACACAGCCATAGCACTGGGTGAAGCATTCGATAAGGCGCTAGGTGATAAGATGGGCATCGAACGCTACGGCTTCTGCCTGCCAATGGACGACTGCCTGGCACAGGTGGCAATTGATTTCGGAGGAAGGAACTGGCTGGTCTGGGAGGCAGAATTCAGTCGTGAGATGATCGGGAAGATGCCTACGGAAATGTTTCCGCATTTCTTCAAATCCTTCACAGATTCGGCCAGGGCCAATCTTAACATCAAAGCGGAGGGAACAAATGAACATCATAAGATCGAGGCCGTTTTCAAGGCATTCGCAAAAGCGATCAAGGCCGCGGTGAAGCGGGATACGGAGAAAATGTTGTTGCCTAGTACAAAAGGAAGTTTATAATGAAAATTGTACAGATCGACTATGGAGCAGGGAATGTCAAGAACATCCAGTTCGCCTTTGAGCGCTTTGGATATACACCTGTGTTAAGCTCGGATCCGGCAGAGATCAAAGAGGCCGATAAGGTTATTTTCCCCGGAGTTGGGGAGGCCAGTTCGGCTATGGAAAAGCTTTGTGCTTCGGGACTGGATAAACTGATACCAAAACTGAAGCAACCGGTTTTGGGAATTTGCCTGGGAATGCAACTGCTGTGTGAGGCAACCGAGGAGAATGATACCCGGGGATTAGGTGTAATAGCTGTTAGTGCGCATAAATTCTCAAATGATGTAAAGGTCCCGCAAATAGGCTGGAACCAGGTTCGGGAGCTGAGATCGCCACTGTTTGATGGTATTTCAGAAGACGAATTCATGTATATGGTTCATAGTTATTATGTGCCGATCTGTGATGAAACCATAGCCGTAACCGACTATGGCAGGCCTTATTCAGCAGCAATTCAGAAAGATAATTTCTACGGAGTACAGTTTCACCCTGAGAAAAGTAGTATGGCCGGCGAACAAATACTAAAGAATTTTTTGAATTTATGAGGATCATTCCCGCTATAGATATCATTGAAGGAAAATGTGTTCGACTCACAAAGGGTGATTATTCGACCAAGATCGTGTACAATGAAGATCCCGTGGAGGTAGCAAAGCAATATGAGGATCATGGAATTTCCTATTTACACCTGGTAGATCTGGATGGTGCAAAAAGCAAGGGCATCGTAAATCACCGTATTCTTGAAAGAATTGCTTCGGAAACCTCCCTGGAGGTGGATTTCGGCGGTGGGCTTAAGTCGGATGAGGACGTTCGTATCGCCTTCGAAAGCGGCGCCAGCCAGGTTACCGGTGGTAGTATTGCGGTGAGATTACCCGAAACTTTTTTACGGTGGTTGCAGCAGTACGGCAAAGAAAGGATCATCCTTGGAGCAGATGCCAGGGAAGGAAAGATCGCCATTGGGGGTTGGCTGGAATCTTCGGATGAGAGTGTGATTCCTTTTATCAATAATTACACAGAACGCGGTATCAACTACGTGATCTGCACCGATATTGGCAAGGATGGAATGCTATCCGGGCCTGCCTTTGATCTTTACGAAGAGATACTTAGCGAAAACAAGAATGTAAAACTGATCGCATCCGGGGGAATATCCGCATTTGATGAGCTGCCGAGATTAAAGGAGATCGGTTGTGAAGGAGTGATCATCGGAAAAGCGATATACGAGAACAGGATAACCTTAAAGCAATTGGAAAATTATATACTGAATGCTGACTAAAAGAATCATACCCTGCCTGGATATCAAGGACGGGAGGACCGTAAAGGGAATAAATTTCGTCAACCTGAGGGATGCCGGTGACCCGGTGGAGCTTGCGGAATTCTACTGTGATGCCGGGGCCGATGAATTGGTTTTCCTGGACATTTCGGCCACCGAGGAGAAGCGTAAGACCCTGGTAGAGCTTGTTCAGAGGGTGGCGGCCCGAATTCGGATCCCGTTTACCGTAGGAGGAGGGATTTCAAGTGTTGAAGATGTGGATGTGTTGTTGAAGAATGGTGCCGATAAGGTCTCTATCAACTCTTCCGCCGTGAGGCGACCTGAACTGATCGATGAATTGTCCGGCCGCTTTGGAAACCAGTGCATTGTTGTTGCTATTGATGCCAGGATGATCGAGGGTAACTGGAAGGTACATCTAATTGGTGGAAAACAGCCAACGGATAT
>JAUIIU010000104.1 GCA_030431695.1 Bacteroidia bacterium
AAGAACATAGATGATAAATTGCTAAAACGCGCCGAAGACGATTCCGAAGATTAGTTCTTGATGATTCTTTTGGTCACGCTGCCGCTCTCGGTGATGACATTGGCCAGGTAGATACCACGCTTGAGTTTTCGCAGGTCGAGTGTTGTAGATCGTTTCAGATCACCGGTTAGTATCTTCCTTCCTAAAACATCGAAGATGTGGACGGTTCCGTGGTCGAGAGGTAGTTCAATTCTCAAAAAATCCTGAAATGGATTGGGTCTAATTTTTATCTCCTTTTTCTCAACCTGATCATTACTTAGCACATACCCACCGCTTATTGTGCTAATGGCTAGCTCACCCGCAATCTGGTCTCCATCCCAGCTAACCTCATCACTAACAATGATTCGAAATTCATGAACATTCTCCAGCACCTCTATTTCAGTTGCGTTGCCATTAACTATTGTATAATCAAAGTCAATAAAATACCAGTTCCACCCACTAAAAGCAGGAACTATTTTAGGCTCCGTGGTAACGAATATTGTATTGTCACTCCCTCCTCTTATGCCAAAACGCAGGTCAAGGTCAAAATTATTTTCATTTTTTGCATAGATAGAGAGATCAGAAAACACTGTTGTGCCATCATTGTAAAAATCTCCCGTCCAGGTTTCGGTTTGATTTGAGATAGACATACGGCCCACAGCTGATGATGAGCCATCGGCTATTTTCAACAGATAATTATCATCACCATTAAGTTCATTGGAAAGAGAAGAGGTTGTTCCGTCTATATTGGTCCATCCCTGAAGAGTTCCGTCTTCAAAGTCGCTGTTGGCTATCTGACATCGGACTCCATTAACACAAACTACACAAAGAAAAACGAATAATATATGCTTCATACAAACTCTTTCCATGAAGTTCCGAAAAAAAACCGAGAGCAACAAAAAACTCCGGCTGCCAAAAGGAAACCGGAGTACTCAAGTCACTTAAAATTAGAATCTATCGTTTAACAAACTTAATTGTTCTCACACCTAAATTGTTGGATAGTCTAAGGAAGTACAAACCTTGGCTTAGACTTGATACCTGAATGAACTCCGACTCAACTGCACCTCCGGCAATTCTCTGGCCTGCAATGTTGAAGATCTCGTAACGCTCCAATGTGTTCGCATTCGCCACGTTTAAAATGTCTGACACCGGGTTTGGGTAAACCGAGACATTAGCCAAGTTCGTATCGAAAGTACCTATTAATGGATTCTCTATTGCGGTAATATAGTCTACATGCATAGTTCCGGCAATTGCATCACCGTTGTAAGAAGGAGTTGTACTGCTAAGTATTCGGATCTCGTTTACATCAGAAAGTATTAATGATGCAGGATCTCCTCCGGTGATGATCGTACAATCGGTGGCCTGAATAGGAATGGTAACTTTTGTCCATGAAGTTTGTGATGCGGGAACGGAGAATGAATTTGTGGTAGACATTTCTCCTCCACTTCCCCCGCCTTCCATCGCTACTCTGAGGAAGAGATCGGTAGCTCCGGCGTTTTTCACCCAAAAGAAAATTGCCCAAACTTCGGCGGCCGTGTAGTCTCCGGTCCAATCGGTCTCCGTATTCTGGATGATCATTTTGCTACCGGCACCGGCACCCCCGGCGCTAATTTCTTCTAAGAAATTGTCGTCGACGCCATTAGGACCGCCCGTAGGAACATTGGTTGGTGGATTAGGTGATTGCGCACCATTTCTCCATCCTTGCGTTGTTCCATCCTCAAAATCGCTGGTTTGACCCAATGTAATTTGAGCTTCGATTTGAACTGCAAAAAAGATGGAAACAATTAGTAATAAAATCTTCTTTATCAACATAATAGGTGGTTTGTGAGTGATATTTCTAATGTACAAAAAAACTCCGATTTCCAGAAGGAAACCGGAGCACCCAAGTCATTTAAATTAGAAACTATCGCTTCACAAACTTTATTGTTTTAGTGCCAAACTCGTTTGAGACCTCGATGAAATAGAGTCCGCGACTCAGGTTGGAAACCTGAACAAAGGACTGACTCAGGGCGCCTCCGTCAACTCGTTGGCCTGTAATGGTATAAATATCGTAAGAATCCAATGTGCCGGAAGTAGAAAGGTTCAACACATCCGATACAGGGTTGGGGTAAACAACTAAATCACTTAAGTTTTTATCATCGAACCCTAATAATGTTATATCGGCCATAATATTGTCAATATGTAAGGTGCCGGCAATGGTATCACCACTGTAACTATTTCCATTTTCACTACTGATAATTCGAGTTTCAATTACGTCAAGAATTACTTCGGAAATAGAATTAGAACCGTTTACAACCATAAATTCGTTGAAACCTATAAAACTAATTGCATAAGGAATCCACGAATTTTGGGAAGCCGGAATATGGACAAATTCCGTCGAGACAATTTCAGTATTTTCACTCCCCCCTTTAAATGCTACTCTTAAATACAAATCCTCTGCCCCTCCATTTTTCGCATGAAAACTCAAGGTGTTAACATTTGCATTGAAGTAATCTCCCGTCCAAGCTGAAGAATTATTTTGTATAACCATTTTACTGCCGGAGCCACTCCCTCCGGAGCTAACTTCTTCAAGGAAATTGTCGTCTGCACCATTTGGACCCCCGGTTGGTACATTTGTTGGCGGATTTGGTGAAGAAGCCCCATTCGACCAACCCTCGGTGGTTCCATCCTCAAAATCACTAACTTGACCAAGCATAATTTGTCCCTGTACTTGAAAAGCAAAACAAACAGTAGCGAAGAATAGAATAAAATTGATCAAACCAATAGTTTTAGAAAGGAAATCATTTTTTCATCTCTAAGTTAAGACATTTACTTTGGGAAACTTTCTTATAATTGAAAAACTCCGGCCTAACACCTTCACTGAAGCTTTGGAAGAGATAGATACCGGAGTTTTCTTTTGCACTAAAATATGAAACTATCGCTTAACAAACTTTATTGTTTTAGTGCCAAACTCGTTTGAGACCTCGATGAAATAGAGTCCGCGACTCAGGTTGGAAACCTGAACAAAGGACTGACTCAGGGCGCCTCCGTCAACTCGTTGGCCTGTAATGGTATAAATATCGTAAGATTCCAAAGTGCCGGAAGTAGAAAGGTTCAACACATCCGATACAGGGTTGGGATACAGGGCGAGATCGGCCAGGTTGTTATCTGCCACCCCGAGAACTGCTTCCACGGTAATGGTCCCGAACATCGATCCGGAATGAACATCGCACTGGTAATCGTTAGTGCCTTCCATGGTAAAGGTGTGTGAGAACTGTGTTCCCATTCCTGAAATAATACCACTATCGAAGGTTTCTGTACTTCCCGGAAGGCTGGTAACACTGTGAGGTAATGCATCATCCCAGGTCCAGCGCACGGTATCTCCAACATCTATGGTAAGATCCGCAGGACCAGCACCCGTGGTCCAACTGATGTCGTGGGTGGTTTGGGCGGAAATTGAAAGGGTTGAAAAGATAAGAAGGGTAAAGAATAAATTTTTCATAATAATTTTTTTGGTTATAGTTGATTTACTAATTAAACAACCGAGTTTGAAAATTACCTACCATCCGGCAATAAAAAAACTCCGGCAGGCCGGAGTTTAGTATATCTATTATTTAAAAAATTATCGAGTGAGATACATTTTTCGCCTCGAGTACAATTCGTAGAACTCATCGTCCTTCAGGCTTTCGATGAATAAAATACTCTCTCCCGTGCTCTTCATTTCAGGCCCGAGTTGTTTGTTCACATTCGGGAATTTATTGAAGCTGAAAACCGGTTGCTTGATAGCGTAACCTTCCAGCTTCGGATTAAATTCGAAATCACCCAGATTCTTTGTTCCTAGCATCACCTTGGTAGCATAATTCACATAAGGTTCACCATAGGCCTTGGCAATGAAAGGAACCGTCCTGGAAGCCCTTGGATTGGCCTCGATGATATACACCTGGTCATCCTTAATCGCAAACTGGATATTGATCAGTCCCACGGTATTAAGGGCCAGGGCGATCTTTTTCGTATGGTCCTTGATCTGCTGCATCACGAATTCTCCCAGATTGAACGGAGGCAGGGTTGCATTCGAATCGCCCGAATGTATCCCACAGGGCTCAATATGCTCCATGATCCCTATGATCTGTACATTCTCACCGTCGCAGATCGCATCGGCCTCTGCTTCGATCGCTCCATCGAGATAGTGGTCCAGGAGTAATTTATTATTCGGGATCTTGCGAAGTAGATCCACTACGTGTTCTTCCAGTTCCTTTTTATTGATCACGATCTTCATTCCCTGTCCACCCAATACGTAGGAAGGACGGATAAGCAAGGGGAAATCGAGTTCGTCGGCCAGTTGAAGTGCCTGTTCTGTTGTTTCCGCCGTTCCGAATTTCGGATAGGGGATATTGTTTTCTTTCAGAAGGGTGGAGAAATTACCACGGTCTTCCGCCAGATCCAGTGCCTGGTAGCTGGTTCCCATGATCTTGATACCGTAGCGATCCAGTTTCTCCGCCAGTTTCAGGGCAGTTTGCCCACCAAGTTGAACGATCACACCTTCGGGTTTTTCATGACGAATAATATCGTAGATGTGCTCCCAGAACACAGGTTCGAAATACAGCTTATCCGCAACGTCGAAGTCGGTGGAAACCGTTTCCGGGTTACAGTTGATCATAATGGTCTCATAACCTTCTTCACTGGCAGCCAGAACCCCGTGCACACAGCAGTAATCAAATTCGATCCCCTGCCCGATACGGTTTGGCCCTGAGCCCAGTACGATGATCTTTTTCTTTTCGGTGACCTCACTGTCATTCTCGGCGTATTCCTTTCCGTCATTCGTCACCATTTCATTCTCGAAGGTGGAATAGTAGTACGGGGTCTCCGCTTTGAATTCCGCAGCACAGGTATCCACCAGTTTGTACACACGCTGGATGTTGAGCTCG